>CAUSIX010000020.1:0-11180 GCA_963531555.1 uncultured Oribacterium sp. | reverse complement strand
GGCATGGAACTGTTCTTTTCCTATGCTTACGCAGTTCTGTAAGCCGCTTATACAGTCCCTCTCCTTTGCCTTTTCCCTTATGTCTTTCAAAAAATCTTCGTAGGAGAGGTGCTCTCTTAGTTTCAGTTGCGGCCAGTAGTCCATGCCGGCTTTCTTCACGTTTTTGCTGTTCAGGATAAAACCGTAAGGCTTGATGAGATGTAGGGTGGTGTTTGTAGCGACGCAGGTGCGCCCTATGGCTCCGGTATTAAAGGGGATTTCCGGTTCGTGCAGTACAATATTCATAGTCTTTATCCATTCTTCGATTCTTTTCGTTTGGCCAGTTTCTCTCTTGCTTTCTTTGCGATTTCTTCTATGGACAGGTGTCCGATAGCTTGGTACTTTACGGTAGAGTATTCGCTGTCTTTCGCCGATTCTTCAGAAGAGTTGCTCCTGCACCAGTAAGGACAGTGCGTGCGGTTTCCCGCTTCCTGCATTTTGGCGAGGTCATCCTCGTCAAAGCTTGCCAAGCATCCTGTTTCCTCTTCGTCCTCATCGTAAGAATAGTTTCTGCAATCTTCACAATCGTCCATAACATTGCTCCTTATTCAGTATTTTTCCTTCTATTTAGTTTTGAAACCTTTTCCAAAAAGCTTTTTCCTATATTTTTTATATAGGCTTAGTCTACATATTTTTTCCTGCTGCTATTTCTCTCCGCGGGGCTTCTCCAGGTTTCGGGGTCACCCTTTACTGAAGGGCAGAGGTCGTTTAAATAACAAAGCTCGCATTTCGGCTTTTGAGAAGTGCAAAGACTGCGTCCTAAGGCGATAATATGGGTGTTCCAGCGAATCCAGAATTCCTCCGGAAGCACTTCCATAAGCTGGAACTCGGTCTTCGTCGGGTCGGAAGAATCGGCGAGCCCCAGGCGATTCGAAATTCGCTTTACATGGGTATCCACAACAATAGAGGGAATATGGAAAATATTTCCCAAAATGAGGTTTCCCGTCTTCCTTCCGACACCGGGAAGGGCGGTAAGAGAGTCAATATCTTTCGGAACCTCGCCTCCGTACTCTTCGACCAGAACCGTTGCGCAAGCTTTGATATTTTTCGCTTTGTTATGATAGAAGCCGGTGGAATGAATATCCTCTTCCAATTCCGTTAAATCGCAGGAAGCGAAATCTTCCAGACTTTTATATTTCTTAAAGAGCTTTTCCGTTACCATATTGACTCTGGCGTCGGTGCACTGGGCGGATAATATGGTCGCGAAGAGCAGCTGCCATGCATTTTCTGCCTCTAAAAAAATCATAGGGTGATCGCCGTAATGGGCATCGAGTCTTTCCATAATCTCCCGCACGCGGGCTTCTCTTTTTTTCTTACTTTCTCTTGCTATAAACATCGTTCATCTTTCTATAACTGTATTTTTCAATGCAAATAGTATCCAACTGTGACTTTGACCCTTGTTTTCGGGAATCAATAGAAAAAACCAGCTCGCTTGATTTATAAAGTGATGGCAATATTTCTTCCGCTGGCCTGATACTGATAGTAGCGCACTCCTGCGGCATCAAGCATCCTTTTCGAAGCACGAACTGAGGGCGTGTCCGCGTATTTATCTTCACGGAAAACCATGGTCTTAATTCCCGACTGAATAATTGCCTTTGCACATTCATTGCAGGGAAATAGAGTAACATAGATTTTTGCTCCCTCTAAGGATCCGCCTCGATAGTTTAAAATGGCATTTAGCTCGGCGTGCGTCACATAGACATATTTGGCGTTGTAAGGATCGTGCTCCGCTTCCATTTTCGTCCAAGGGAAAATGTCATCGGAACAGCCCTTCGGAAAACCGTTATAGCCCATGGAGAGAATCTTGTTGTCGGAAGAGACAATGCAGGCGCCGACCTGGGTGGAAGGATCCTTGGAACGACGGGCGGAAAGCTCGGCAATGCCCATAAAGTATTCATCCCAAGAGATGTAGTCAGATCTTTTTTCGTTTTCGCTCATTTGATTTCCTCGCTTATGTATAGAAAAGCCGATTTATCTTTATGCTGCTTTCCTTATTAACAATATTACAACATTCTTTATTACAACATTCTTTATTACAACATTCTTTATTAACACATTCTTTATTATGTAGCTTTGTGAAAAATAAAAAAAACATTGACAAGAATAAGGGCACTATAGTATTATATCGTTCGTGCCTCGAAAATCAAGCAGAGCACGAGTGTGCGGGTGTAGTTCAATGGTAGAATGTCAGCCTTCCAAGCTGAATACGTGGGTTCGATTCCCATCACCCGCTTTTGCCCAGATAGCTCAGTCGGTAGAGCAGAGGACTGAAAATCCTCGTGTCACTGGTTCGATTCCGGTTCTGGGCATTTTGCGCGAGTGGTAGAGTGGTACTATGTCTCCTTGCCAAGGAGAAGGTCGCGGGTTCGATTCCCGTCTCGCGCTTGCAGAGATAAGTAAGAAGCCTATGGAGGGCTTCTTTTTTTATGGCAAAGGGCAATGCAGTAGAGTATACTGAAAAGCGGAATGCTTTTTATCAGAATATATCTTTTATGATTTGCAAATACGGAAAGGAAGGAAAATATGGCTTGTACAACAATTTTAGTGGGGAGAGAGGCGAGCTTTGACGGTTCGACCATGATTGCTCGGAATGAAGACTCCGGCTCCGGTTCATTTTGCCCAAAGAAGTTTATCGTAGTAGAACCGATGGAACAGGGAAAAGAGTATGTTTCCATGCTTTCTCATGTGAAGATTCCCCTTCCGAAGAACCCTCTTCGTTATACCTGTATGCCCAATGCCGTTTATGAGGACGAGGGAATCTGGGGCGCAGCGGGAGTGAACAGTGATAATGTGTCCATGACGGCGACAGAGACGATAGCCTGTAACGAGCGCGTGCTCTCCGGAGATCCCCTTGTAGTCTATAAGAAGGCGGAGAACGGAAAACCGGAGCAAATCGGAGGAATCGGAGAAGAGGACATGGTGACCTTGGTTCTTCCCTATATTCATTCCGCAAGAGAAGGCGTGCTCCGTTTGGGAGAACTTTTAGAAAAATACGGTACTTATGAAATGAACGGGATTGCCTTTTCGGATGAGAAGGAGATTTGGTGGCTGGAAACCATTGGCGGACACCATTTTATCGCAAGAAGAGTGCCGGACAATGCCTATGTTATGATGCCGAATCAGCTCGGAATCGACTACTTTGATTTTGAAGATGCGTATGGCGCAGAGGAAGAGTATATTTGCTCCAAAGATTTAAAGACGTTTATTGCCAAAAATCATCTTGATTTGCGCTTTTCGGATGAAATTGAAAAGACGGAGGGAGATTGGATTAATCCCAGAGAGTGCTTTGGAACGCACTCTGACGGAGACCATGTCTATAACACGCCGAGAGCTTGGTATATGGCGAGATATTTTAATAAAAATACCTTTCGTTTTGACGGGGAAGATGCCGAGCTTAAGCCGGAGGATGATGATCTTCCCTGGTGCCTCTGCCCGGAGATTAAAATCACACCGGAAGACGTAAAGTATATTTTATCTTCTCACTTCCAGGGAACTCCTTACGATTGCTACGGAAAATACGGTGATGAGAAGAATCGCGGAAAATATCGTCCTATCGGAATCAGCAGGAACAATTTCCTGAGCCTCGTGCAGATACGTCCGGATGTACCGAAAGAATATGCCGCAATCGAGTGGGTTTGTTTCGGCTCCAACACGTTCAATGCCTTTGTTCCTTTCTATGCCAATGTGGATAAGACTCCGGAATACTTTGCGAATACGACACATAGAGTCACAACGGAAAGCTTCTACTGGGTAAACAGAATAATCGCTGCCTTAGCGGATGCCAAGTACAGCGAGTGTAAAATGCATATCGAGCGTTATCAGGGAAAGGTTCCGACAAGAGGCTATACTTTGATGAAAGAGTTGGAAGAGAAGCTGGAAAAGAAGATGCCGAAAAAAGCGGCATTGATAAAGCTCCTGGAAGACTGTAATGAAGAGATTGCGAGGATGGTGCAGGAAGAAACCGATGCGGTGCTCGATAAGGTACTGTTCGAGGTAAGCTGCAAGATGAAAAACGGCTTCGGAAGATCGGATGCCTAAGAAAGACTGTTTTTCTTTTTATCCAAGCGATCAAAGATAAGCTTGTAGCCTTCCGCTCCATAATTTAAGGATCGATTTACTCTGGAAATGGTGGCTGTAGATGCTCCGGTGCTCTTTGCGATATCGATATAGGTTTTCCCTTCGCGGAGCATCTTGGCGACCTCATAGCGCTGTGCCATGGCGAGGAGTTCGTTAATGGTACAGACATCCTCAAAAAAACAAAAACATTCTTCGGTTCCCTTCAGCGCCTGTATCCCTTCGAACAGGTGCCTCACCTCTTCGGTATCCAGTTTTTTATTCATTAGAGCAATTCCTCCCTGTAGTTATTTTTTTCGTGGGCTTTTTGTCATAATTTTTGCCTTGCATTTTGCCTTAAAGATTAAGGAGTACTATCCCAAGGATTCTTTTTCGAAGAATCCTTGGGATAGTCTTATTCCCAGTTAATCGGGGTGGGTCTTTTAGTATCGAAAACCTTTTTTACATCAAAGAGGTCGGAAAGTCGGTCTGCCTGACCGCAATAGGATTCATACAGACGGTATCCGTCTATATTCCTTCTTCCCTGACGGAGGAAATTGTCTCCGTATTGCATCCACGACTTGGCGGAGTCTACATTACAGAAATACCGGAATCCCGCTTTTTCCAAAAGATCGAATTTGCCATTTTCCTGTCCTGTTTGATAGGGGTGCCAGTCTCCGATGTCTGCACCGAAGGGGTACAGAAGAATATCACAGGGGTCCGGAAGCAAAGGCTCTACATTTCTTTCCCAGCGGTCCGTATCCTTCTGTATGGCATCCAAGGAACGATTGGAAAAATTGATGTGTCCCCATGAGTGAGAAGCGAACTCGTATCCGTCTTCTTTTAAGGCTTGGGTCAGCTTCTTCACTGTTTTTTTATCTTCTTCAATATTCGGATTAGCTTTGTTTTTCGGATCCAAGGCGGGAGAATTCGGGTCGAAAGTTTCGTCCGTCCGATAGCCGAGTACGCCGTTATATCCCGTGAAAGCCAGAATTGCCTTATGTCCATGGTAGGCAAAGTCGGGGTGCTCCTCTACGAATTCATCCAAAATAGGAACCAAATCATAGTCTCCAACACTTACATTTCCATCCTTGTCCGTGTATTGCAGCTTCGGCTTTCCTTCTTCGTCCAACACCATTTTATCGGCAAAACCGCTTCCCTGCATATAGATGTAGTAATTGACGTCGTCCTCGGACATGACGAAGGGCTTTTTTCCTTCAGGCAGCATGATTTGCTTCTTCACCATTTTTTTCGTGCCGTCGGCTTGCTCCTGCATCTCCGCGATATCGTGCAGATGAACCATAACATATCCGCGGTCATACATTTCCTGAATTACTTCTTTAAATTCAGGAATCGTGGTCATCACGGAATTATACTGTCTTCCCTGATGCGTATCCTTTAAGGCGCGTTCCGTATCCACGATGAGGATGTGGAAGAAAATGTGTGTGATGTTGTCCATGTCGGCAGGGACAAGCTTAGTCTTTTCTTCCTCAAATTCCGCAATTTTCGCGGAAACTTCGCTATCTTCCGGCGTGTTTAAGGCCTGAAGCGTGGCAACGGCTCCGTCATAATCATATTGCTTCGCCTTTAGCTCTGCGGTCTTTAGGGCTTCTTCTTTCTCGGATAATGCGCTTTCCGTGTTTTTTTCACTGTTTCCGCTCTTTTCCAGTTCGCTGTCGGAGCTCAGTGATTGAATTTCTTTTTCCCATGTGGGGCTGCTCTCTTTCTTTAAGCCCGAGAGCTCCTTATTTTTCCAATAAGGAAGTGCAAAACGGATTCCGACAAAAGTGAGAAAAAGTAAAAGAAGAAGTAAAAAGAAAAGAAGGATATGGATTCGCTTTTCTTTCCTGCGCTTTTCCTTCCTTAACTCCATCTTTTTTCGATGTTCAGCCATCTTTTTTTGATACTCTATCTCTTCAAAATCTTTTTCCGTCATCTTATCCATCCTTTAAAGTGTTAAAGCCTTACCACTGAAAGATATTGTACGGAAACTTTTCTGTACTTTCAAGATGAGATTCTCTTAAATTTGAGAAGAAAAAAGAGTCAAAATTCGAAAATCACGCTTTCGTTTGTTCTGAGATAAACCGCTTCTTTTAATTTCTAAATTTATGCAGGAGAGGAGAAATGCTTTTATAGAGTAAAAGGCAAAGGACAACATCCAGCATTCCTTTTACAAAGGTAAAGGGAAGGTTAAAGAGGAGAAGAGCCTTTTCCATGCTTCCGACAGAAGGAAGAATCAAACGGTACATGGAGAGGACGGTTTCCTTAGGCATGAAGTTATAGTAAAACGGATAAACGATAAAAAGATTGGAGGGATAGGAAATCAGAGCCATACTCAGTGCACCGAGAAGAGACGCGAGGATGGCCGCTTTTTTTGTTTTTTTTCTTTGGTAGAAGAGCCCGGAAACACCGACAAAAGAGGCGCCGAGGATAAAGTTGGACAGTTCTCCCACGGCAAAGGAACCGGAGCTGAAGGAATGAAGGATATTTTTAATGAGCTCAACCAGGATTCCGGCAATAGGGTTAATACCGAAAGCGGCAAGGAGTGCCGGAAAGTCCGAAAAATCGAACTTGATAAAGGGCGGCATAAGCGGAGCCGGAACCTCTAACCACATCAGGACATAACTGATAGCGGAGAGAATACCGATAATGGCAATATTTCCGATACGATTGTTCCGCACTGCCGTATCGCTAAGATTTTTTTTGACGGAGTCTGCTGTAAAGTTTTTGTTTTCCATTTTTCTCGCCTTTCCCGAAGGAAGCTATTCACGCTCCTTCGCATCGTCTGATTTTTCCTTCAGTAGGAAAAGCGATTGACATCTATGAATCGATGGGCCGCTCCTACGCTCTCCGTAAGGAAAGAGTAGAGGCACATACATATCATAAATAGAAAAGCCCTGTACATCTGTACAGGGCTGAAAAATCGTCAAACTCGCTCCTCTTTCATCCAGACTATACTGTTGGTGTCGGAATCGCACCGACTCGGCTGCAAATGCAGGTCGCGGACTTTACCGCCAGTGGGGAATCGCACCCCGCCCTGAAGAACTACCATTTCAGAATACACTTTTTTTTGGAAAATGCAAGAGGTTCAAAAAACTCTATTTTTTAGATAAATAAAAAAAGTCCATTTAGGTAATCAAGGAACCCCTATAGTAGATATACAAAAAAACTAATTTTAGACAAATAATACAAAAAAAATAAAAATATTTATTAAAAAATTACAATTAGAAAAGAAATGGAAATTACAAATATTTATAGAGAAACTCTTTATAAAATTGGTAAAATCTTGCACTTTATTGTGAAATTCACTATACTGGGAAAAATAAAGATTGGAAAGAAACTAAAAAATTATTAGGCAAAAAGATTCTATCGGATAAAGTAAGATTTTTACATAGAAGGAATTTGTAAGGGAGAGCTTTGTTAGACGGAAAAAATCGTTCTGCAGTGTCAGGCAGAAAATGTGATGCACATAGGAAGAATTAGGAAAGAGTATATCGCATACAGAAAGAATTAGAAAAGAAGTATATCGAATGGCTTTTATAGAAAGACAGTAAGCTTCAGGAGGCGAGATTATGAGAGAAATGAAGACGATAGAGGCGGTCGGTCAAGTTCTTTGTCAGGATATAACGCAGATTATTCCCGGAGTCAAAAAAGGTCCGATTTTTCGTAAGGGGCATAGAATAGAGGAAGTGGATATTCCCCTTCTCTTGTCGGTAGGAAAGGACCACATTTACATCTGGGACGAAGATGCCGGTATCTTGCATGAAAATGAAGCTGCCGAAATTCTATACCGAATGGGAAAAGGCGAAAATATGCATCCCGGAGAGATTAAAGAGGGGAAGATTGAGTTCATTTCGGACTGTGACGGCGTATTGAAGGTCGATTCGGAAAAGCTATTTCAACTCAATTCCTTCGGGGAAATGATGATGGCAACGAAGAAGAACAATACTCCCGTGAAAAAGGGAGAGGTGCTTGCCGGAACCAGAATCATTCCGCTTTGTATCGAAAAAGAAAAAATGGAGAGGGCAGAGCGCATCGCGAAGGATGGCGGTATTCTCCGCGTTCTTCCTTATAAGAAAAAGAAGGTGGCCTTCGTGACTACGGGAAATGAAGTTTATCACGGAAGAATCGAGGACGGCTTTACCCCTGTTGTAAAGGAAAAGCTTTCGTCCTTTCCGGTAGAAATCATAGGGCAGAGCCTTTGCTCGGATGACGTGGACATGGAAATTGCTGCTATTCAAAAGTTTCTTTTGGAGGGAGCGGATCTCATTCTTTGCACCGGCGGTATGTCGGTAGACCCTGATGACAGAACGCCTCTTGCCATCAGAAAGTCTGCGGAAAGAGTAGTAAGCTACGGTGCACCGGTTCTTCCGGGCTCGATGTTTATGCTGGCCTATGGAAAGAACAAAGTACCCATTATGGGACTTCCGGGCAGTGTGATGTTTTGCCCAATTACCGTATTTGATTTGATACTGCCCCGTATCATGGCGGATGACCCCGTGACAAAAGAAGAGATTGACGCTCTCGGAGAGGGCGGCTTACTGTAGCGAGCCTTGTTTTAGAAAAAGTATTTTTTGATACGCCGGAAGGGAACGGGAAACGGTTAAAAAATAATAAGAATAAGGTATTACACAAAAGGTATTACACAAAAGGAGACCAAGAATCTATGAGAGAAATATGGCAGTATATCGCGGAACTGGACCCTTCTCGGGAAAATGTTCTGCTCACATCCTTAAATGAAGAGAACCTCGGGAAAAAGGTTCTTTTTATTGATGGTGAAAAATGTGCAGGAGCCGCCGAATTTCGTAGTGAATTTCTTCCTTTTGGCAAAGGAAAAAGGGGCTTGGTTTCCTTAGGAGAAAGACAGTTTTTTTTAGATCCCATGGGCGGTGAAAAAAAGCTCATTGTGCTTGGAGCGGGACATGTTGCCCTTTCCGTGATTCGCTTAGGGAAAATGCTCGGCTTTCAGGTGCTTTGCATCGAGGACAGACCTTCTTTTGCGAAGGCTGCAGAGAAAGCGGGGGCGGATCAGGTGCAGTGCGAGGACTTCGCAAAAGCTCTTTCTACCTTTAAAGGGGATAAGGACAGCTATTTTGTGATCGTTACCCGAGGGCATACGCACGACCTCATTTGTCTTAGAGAGATTCTAAAAAAATCCCATGCCTATATCGGAATGATGGGATCAAGAAGAAGAGTTGCGTTTATTAAGAAGCAGCTTTTGGAAGAGGGAGTAAGCGAGGAAAGCCTTGAAGAGCTGCATAGTCCTATCGGGCTTGCTATCGGAGCGGAGACCCCGGTAGAAATCGGCCTCTCCATTCTTTCGGAAATCGTGATGGAAAAGAATAAGTATTTCCATCAGGAAAGTTTTACGAAGGAAATGCTGGACGCGATGCTGAGCGGCGAAGACTATGTGCTGGCAACCATTGTGAATAGACGGGGATCCGCGCCGAGAGAAACCGGGACGAAGATGCTAATCAGTCCTTTAGGACAGCTAATCGGCACGATTGGTGGGGGATGCGCCGAAGCGGAAGTGATTCAGAAGAGCAGAGAGTTATTTTTGGAAAATGCGAAGCCTGCCTGCCTCTACCATGTGGACCTTAACGACAGTATCGCCGAGGAGGAAGGAATGGTCTGCGGCGGACAGCTGGATGTACTTTTGGAAAGAGTTTAGCTCAACTTTCAGTCAGGAAGGAATAGAAAAGCAAGAGGAAGAATGAAGGATCAATTTCAAAGACAAATTAATTATATGCGCCTTTCCGTTACGGACCGTTGCAATCTGCGCTGCCGCTACTGCATGCCTAACGGCTTGGAGAATGGACTTCCCATGGAGAAGCTCCTGTCCTTTTCGGAACTTCTATTTCTTGCAAAAGAGGCTTCGAAGCTGGGAATCAGCCGATTTAAGGTGACAGGCGGAGAACCCTTGGTACGGGACGGAGTCTTGGACTTTATTAAGGAACTTAAAAAGCTTGATAAGGTGGAGCAGGTCACGCTGACTACAAACGGCATTTTACTAAAGGATGTCCTTCCGGAGCTTCTTTCTGCCGGAATTGACGGTGTGAATGTGAGCCTCGACAGCTTAAAGGAGGAAAGATTCGCAGAAATCACCGGACTTCCCGTGCTTCCCAAGGTTTTGGAGGGGATATGCGCTTCTTGTGATGCCGGGCTTCGTGTCAAGCTGAACACGGTGATACAAAAAGGGAAAAATGAGGACGAGCTCTTTTCTCTTTTAGCCCTTGCAAAGGAGCAACCTCTTGACATTCGTTTCATAGAAATGATGCCGATCGGCTATGGGAGAAACTTTGAACCCTACTACAATGAGAAGCTTTTGGAGAAAATCAGGGAGCGGTATCCGAGCATTACAGAGGATATTTCCATCCACGGAAACGGGCCTGCGAAGTACTACCGGATCCCGGGCTTTCTAGGCTCTGTAGGTTTTATTTCCGCACTCCACGGGAAGTTTTGCGGAAACTGTAACCGGATTCGCTTAACGAGTGAAGGAGAGCTGAAGCCTTGTCTTTGTTATGGAACCGGCTATGATTTACGGGCAATTTTACGAAATACGGCATTTTCCGAAGAAGAGAAAAAAGTGGAAGTGGAAAAGATGTTTCGGAACTGCATCTTAGGAAAGCCGGAAAGCCATGCCTTTGAAAAGCTCTCCGAGGTTACGGAACATAGAGCGATGGGTAAAATCGGTGGATAGCTTTGCGTTAGGATTTCGATAGACAATAAAGAAGGCAATAAAGAAGGTAAAAAAGAGAGGTAGGCCGAACAGGAAAAAAGGCTTGGAGGATAAATGGGAAAGTTATTGGCAATTTGTATAAGCAAAAAAAAAGGAACAGAAAAAAAAGAAGTGAAAGAAGCAGTCCTCATCCCGGAGTTCGGGATAGAGGGAGATGCGCATGCCGGAAAATGGCATAGACAGGTTAGCCTTCTTTCTCTTGAAAAGATAGAGGACTTTCGGAAAAAGGGGGCGGAAGTCGCGTTCGGTGCATTTGGAGAAAATCTGGTGGTGGAAGGCTTTGACCTCTCGAACTGCCCGGTGGGAAGTGAAATCCATGTTGGAGAAGCGGTATTGGAGCTGACACAGC
>CAUSIX010000019.1:0-11417 GCA_963531555.1 uncultured Oribacterium sp. | reverse complement strand
CAAAGCTTCCTTAAGACTCTTCTTTTCCTCTAAAAGCACTTCCATTAGCTTAATACTGGTAAGAATTCCATCTCCGGTAGTGGCATGACGCATAAAAATGATGTGTCCGGACTGCTCCCCTCCCAGAGAATAACCATTTTCCGCCATATTCTCATAGACATAACGGTCTCCTACCTTGGTCTTTTCATAAGAAAGTCCTACCGCATCCAAAGCCTTGTAAAGACCAAAATTGGACATAATGGTGGTCACAATCTTATTGTCCTTTAACTGTCCCTTATCCCGCATATTCTTTCCGCAAAGATAAAGAATCTGATCTCCATCCACCAATTCTCCGTCACTGTCTACGCAGAGACAACGATCCGCATCGCCGTCATAGGCAAAACCGATCTCACAATCACTGTTTTTCACATATTCCTGCAAGGCTTCCATGTGGGTGGAACCGCAGTTATCATTAATGTTATAGCCGTTGGGATTGTTGGAAAGCACATGGGTATCCGCTCCCAGAGCATCAAAAACAGCCTTGGCACAGGAGGATGCGGAACCGTTGGCACAGTCCAAAGCAATCTTCTTTCCCTTAAAGGAACGGGTAGCCAAAGAAATCAGATAGCCGATATAGCGGTTTCTTCCTGCGGCAAAATCCACGGTTCTTCCAATCTTATCTCCGGTAGCTAAAGGAACTTCTTCTGTTTCTCCGTCAAGATAAGCCTCAATCTCCGCAATAAAATCATCGGAAACCTTTTCTCCATTTTCATTGATGACCTTTAATCCATTATCATAGAAAGGATTATGGGAGGCGGAAATCATAACACCGCAGGAAAAATCTTCAGAACGAACAATATAGCTTACGGAAGGCGTGGTGGTAACATGCATAAGATACGCATCTGCCCCCGCAGCGGTAATTCCTGCAGAAAGTGCATACTCAAACATATAGCTGGAGCGTCTGGTATCCTTACCGATGACAATACGGCATTCCTTCGTGCCTTTGTTCGAAAAATAATAGGCCAAAAATTTTCCCACCTTAAAGGCGGTATCCGCTGTCAAATCCACGTTAGCCTCTCCACGATAGCCGTCTGTTCCAAAATATTTTCCCATCTTTTCCCTCCTGCCTCTGTTTTCACACAGAACTTTTATCCACATCATTCCAGTAGCGAGCCGCCAAGCATTTTGAACAGACTCGATTCTTTCTAAAATACTTTCTAAAATAAAAAGCTTCTCTTTTTTATAACTCCATTTTGTGTCGCTTTTATGTCTTTCTTTCCGATAAACTTTTCCCATAAAAAAATTCGGGATTTCTCCCGAATCTCTTTATTACGCAATTTTTCTCCCGGGATAGCTGTTTCTTCAAAGTCTTAGCTTAGCAAAACACCGCTATGCCATCTCTAGCATCCTTCTTCCATGGCTAAGGCCTTTAAATAACGAGATAAAGCATCCTTCCAATCAGGGAGCGGAGTAAAGCCCTCGGCTTTCAGTTTCGTCTTATCCAGTCGGGAGTTCTTCGGACGCCTTGCCTTACTCAGTCCGTACTCTTCGGTGCTCACAGGAATTACTTTCGTACTTAAGCCTGCCTGTCTATAGATTTCCTTTGTGAAATCGTACCAGGAAATGTACTCTCCTTCATTCGTAGCATGATAGTTTCCGTACTTCTCCGAGCAAATCATATCCACTACGAGCTCCGCCAAATCCAGCGTATAGGTCGGATTCCCGATCTGGTCGTTCACCACCCGAACTTCATCGTGGTTCTTTCCGACAGTAAGCATCGTCTTAATGAAATTCTTTCCGTTCAGGCCGAAAACCCAGGCAATCCGAATAATGAAGTATTTCTCTAAAACTTCTCGAATCCTTTCCTCGCCCATCAGCTTCGTTTTACCGTAAAAATTAATGGGAGCAAAATCCTTCTCCTCCGGCTTCCAAGGCTCTGTTCCTTCTCCCGAAAAAACGTAATCCGTAGAAAGATAGAGCATCTTACCGTCTCGTTCCTTCATGATCTTGGCGAGGAATCCAGGAACTTCGCCGTTTATTTTCTCCACAACCGCCTGATTCTCCGGATCCTCCGCTGCATCCACTGCCGTCCAAGCAGCACAGTGAATAAGGGTATCGATTCCCTCCGCACAAATTACCTTACGCGTCTTTTCTTCATCGCAAAGATCCAAAGCGATATAGGGCATGGTGCAAGCGGGACTGCCATCCTCTACCCCGCAGTAACTATCCTTAATATCCGATCCGATTGCGGGAATCCCTCTTCGATACAGCGTATTCATCACATCATGTCCCAGTTGTCCGTTTACACCGGTAACAAAAACTTTCATTCTATCCCTCTTCTCCGTACTGCTTCTTATAGTACTCCTGATACTCTCCGGAAATGATATGCTCCCACCAGTCTTTATTGTTTAAGTACCAGTCAATGGTTACGGGGATTCCGGTATCAAAGGTATACTCCGGCTTCCAATGAAGCTCGGTCTCGAGTTTCGTCGGATCAATCGCGTACCGCATATCGTGACCCGGTCTGTCCGTCACATAAGTAATCAAGGACTCCGGCTTGTTCAGTGCCTTTAAAATAGTCTTCACCACTTCGAGATTCGTTCTCTCATTGTGTCCGCCTACATTGTAAACTTCCCCAACCTTACCCTTTCTTACGATAAGATCGATTGCTTTGCAATGGTCCGTAACATAAAGCCAGTCACGAACATTTTCCCCCTTACCGTAAACCGGAATGCTTTCGACATTTAAGGCTCTGGAAATCACGAGCGGAATCAGTTTCTCCGGGAAATGATAGGGTCCGTAGTTATTGGAACAACGGGAAATGGTTACCGGAAGCCCGAAGGTTCTGTGATAAGCCAAAACAAAGAGATCCGCACTTCCCTTGGAAGAAGAGTAAGGGGAAGAGGTCTTGATAGGATAGTCCTCATTGAAGAAGAGATCGGTTCTGTCAAGAGGTAAATCTCCGTAAACCTCATCCGTAGAAACCTGATGATAACGCTCGATACCGAACTCTCTGCAGGCATCCATAAGGCAAACCGTCCCTAACACATTGGTACGCAGGAAAAGCTCCGGATCCTTTAAGGAACGGTCTACATGGGATTCCGCAGCAAAATTAATCACTCTGTCCGGTTTTTCTCTCCGAAATAGATCAAAGACAAACTCTCTATCCGCAATATCTCCCTTCACAAACTTGTAGTTCTTCTTTCCTTCCAAGGGCTTAAGCGTTTCCAGATTTCCCGCATAAGTCAACTTATCCAGGCAAATCCACTCTTCCTCCGGATAGGCATTGACAACAAAATGCATAAAGTTTCCGCCGATAAATCCGGCTCCGCCGGTAACGATTGTTTTCATTTTTCCTCCTTAGATTCACTCTATCGTTCTTCCGTAAATCAATCTCTTTATTCTATATACTTTCCGTCTAAAACGTCCTTAAGATATTTACCGTACTCATTTTTCTTATAAAGTTCGTAAGCCTCCCATACCTTTTCTCTGCTGATCCAGCCGTTCTTATAGGCTATTTCTTCGAGACAGGCAATCTTTCTGTGTTCATGGGTCTCTACGGTATAAACGAAATTGGTGGCATCTACAAGAGATTCCTGCGTTCCGGTATCAAGCCACGTAAAGCCTTTACCAAGAAGGGCAACATCGAGCTCTCCGTTTTCCAGATAAATGCGGTTTAAGTCGGTGATTTCCAGCTCTCCTCTCTTAGAGGGCTTTAAGTTCTTCGCATATTCCACCACACGGTTATCATAGAAATACAGGCCTGTCACGCAATAGTTCGACTTCGGCTTCTCCGGCTTTTCTTCTATAGAAATAGCCTTTCCGCTCCCGTCAAACTCTACAATACCGAAACGCTCGGGATCGTCCACATAGTAACCAAAAACGGTAGCACCGCTTTCCTTCGCCACCGCCTGCTTCAGAATTTCCTTAAAGCCGTATCCGGAGAAAATATTATCTCCTAAAATCATGGCCACCTTATCGTTTCCGATGAATTTCTCTCCAATAATAAAGGCCTGCGCCAGTCCGTCCGGACTTTCCTGTACGGCATAATCCAGGTTCATGCCGAGGGATGAACCGTCTCCGAGAAGCTCCTGAAAACGCGGCGTATCCACCGGTGTGGAAATAATCAAAACATCCCGGATCCCGGCATCCATCAGCACGGAAAGCGGATAGTAAATCATAGGTTTATCATAAATTGGCAGAAGCTGCTTGGAAGTCACTCTGGTTAACGGATAAAGTCTGGTTCCCGAACCTCCTGCAAGAATAATTCCTTTCATCCTATACCCCCTTATTGAAGAGATTTTATTGTGCACTGCTTAGGATTTTAGCATAGGAATAAAGGATATACAAAGATTTTCTATGAATTGATGACTTTTCCATTTAGCCATTGCTTCCTTTTTAAACAGAAACAAAATCTCTCCCGCTCTCCACATACGAAAAAGAAGAAGTCCGCATTAATGCTCTAAAAGCCTTACATAGCTGAACTTTCTGTGCTACACTTTCCTAGTCTTTCTATGGATACAGAAGAAAGAAAGTAACAAAAAAGAGTCTAAAGGTAAAACAATATGAAGAAAGCATTAATCGCCATGAGCGGCGGCGTGGACAGTTCCGTTGCCGCGTTAATCATGAAAGAAAAAGGTTATGACTGCATCGGCATAACTATGAAATTATATGACAGTGAAACGGGACAGGCTTGTCGAAGCCGAACCTGCTGCACCTTGGAGGATGTGGAGGATGCGAGACAAGTGGCTTCCGCACTTTCCATTCCCTACTATGTCCTGAATTTTAAGGATGACTTTCAAAAAAAGGTAATCCTGCCCTTTGTGGAGACTTATGAAAACGGGGGGACACCCAACCCCTGTATCCGTTGCAATCGTTTTATGAAGCATGAGAAACTCTATAAAAAAGCGGAAGAATTGGGCTGTGATTACATCGTAACAGGACACTACGCCAGAATCCGCTATGATGAAGAAAAACAGCGCTATCTTCTCCTAAAAGCAAAAGACGAAAAAAAGGATCAGAGCTATGTTCTCTATTTCTTAAACCAGGAACAGTTAAAGCATAGCATCTTTCCCTTGGGAGAATTTGAGACAAAAGAAGAAGTTCGCGCCATTGCGGAAAAAAACGGTTTTTTCAATGCCGACAAACCCGACTCTCAAGATATTTGCTTTGTAACAAGCGGCAGTTATGGTGATTTCCTTGAAAAATTTCGTGGAAAGCCCTATCCGAAGGGATATTTTGTAGATGAAGAGGGAAATAAACTCGGAAAGCACAAAGGCATCATCCGCTATACCATAGGGCAAAGAAAGGGGCTTGGACTGGCTTTAAAAGAACCGATGTATGTTGCCGGAAAGAATCTTGAAAAAAACCAAGTAATCCTGACAAAGGGACCGGCACTGAATTCCGAGGCACTGGAAGAGGAGGATTTTAACTGGATTAGTATTGATCCTCCAAAAGAGGAGTATCCTGTCACCGTGAAAACGAGGTACAATGCAAAAGCCGTACCTGCTTTTGTGTCTGTCAAAGAGGAAAACCATGTTTTCCTTCGTTTTGAAAAGCCGGAGCGAGCTATTGCCGCAGGACAGGCCGTGGTGCTCTATGACGGAGAAATCGTAGTCGGCGGAGGCACGATAAAAAAGGCAATCAAAACTTTATAAAAGTCGAGAAGCAATAAAAATCTCATAAAAAATAATTCTAATTTTGCAAAGCGGAATAAGCAATGCCTATCTGAAAAAATCCTGATTTTGCAAAGCGGAATAGGCAAAAAGGAGAACTCATGTACTAGACATACATCGATTCTCCTTCTAATTTGGCTCTATGAATCAAGAGGATTCCGCCTCTCTCTCTTCCTTTCACCTTAAATAGCGCCATATCCGCAGCAAAAGTATAGTCCCAGACCCTGTTTTTCTTTAGGGGTATAGAGTTCCTTATTCCTTGAGAAATGGTAATCACTCCGCCCTCTTCTTCCGAATGCTTTAAGTTTAGAGCAATTACGCTGTCTGCCAGCTCTCGGGCATAGCTCAGGATTTCTTTATCACTCATATTTTCATAAATCAAAACAAACTCGTCTCCGCCATAACGCGCAGCATAAATTCCCGTATGCCTTTGGCAAAGCTTTTTAATTTCTTCCGCGACAAGCTTTAAACATTCATCGCCCCTTTGGTGTCCGAAACGGTCATTATATTGTTTAAAGAAATCCAAATCCACCATTTCAAAAGCAATGGGAGTTCTGGCGTTATAGGCTCGTTCAAATGCCGCATCCGAGTAGTCACTTAAATGATAACGATTGGGAAGACCGGTGAGCTCATCATACTCCGCTTTTTTCGTAAGACGAATATTTTCCTCCTCCATAAAAGCGTTTTGCTGTCTCAAATCCTCCAGATCCCGCCTGATTCCCAGAGCAAAAAGAAAGGCGGATACTTTCTCCTTCTCCTGCTCTTTCATTAACTCATAAAAACTGAAACAAACGGCATTTCGCTCTGCCAAATCTCCGATTCCCGTATAGAAACGGATTTTAGACTCCACGAAGCGCTTCTGTATTTCCACAAATCCGATTTCGGAAAGCTTCGCTTCCAAGAGATGCAAAACATGACGGCATTCTTCCGTTTTTCCTATTTCCATAAAGAAATCCGCCAAATCACAAACATCCTCTATCATATTGGTCCGAATAGCCGAAAGAACCGCACTATCCGCAAAACGACGAATCAAAAGTTCTCTGTCTTCAATCTTATTCTCATAATGTGAAAGACGAATGGAAAAGGTAAGAATGTCTATCCCGCCAAGAAGCTCCTTTTCAAAAGGGGTTTCTTTCACAAGTTGTTCTATAGACTTCATACAGGCTCTTGCCGCAGCGACATCCCGACTTCTGCTGAGATAAATATTCCCCAAAAAGGTATAAATATTAATCAGATTGGAAAGATAAGCATTGTCAACCGGAGTTCCGCTGATTTCATAAAGAGCTTCTTCCGCATAATATCGGCCGTGATCGTAATCATTTAAGGCAAAATAAAGTCTTGCAATATTGGAATTCACGATTCCTCGGAGTCCTCTGTTCGGACTTTCCATTTTTTGGCAGTAATTTAATGCGGATACATAATAATCCAAGGAAAGAGCGAAGTTTCCTCTTAAAAACTCCGTAATACCTAAAAGGTTATGAGACTGCGCAAGAAGACTAAAATCCTGTGATTCCTGCTGCACCTTAATCCCGAGAGAAAGATATTTCTGCATTCTGTCCACATCAAAGTGGAAGCTGTAATAGGCATCCGCAAGTTGATAGCAAACGTATCCCTCCAAAGCTTCGTCTTCAATGGACTCCGCTATGCCTAAGAGCAGACCTAAGTTATGGAAGATTCCCTCATCAAAAAGTGTATACTGCTCCTCCACTAAACTTACGAGATCCCGTATTTTTTTATCATATCCGCTAAAGTCCATCGCTATCTCTTCCCGCAGTGCATCTTATTCTTCCCCATCTTTAGGGAAAGCCTTTCGTGTTTACAAATCTCTCCGGTTATAATCCTTCTACCTAGGATCCTCCGCATCAATCGCACCGGAAATATTGTTTCCGCCCTGTGCAGTACTTTCCTTCGTTTCCGTATTTCTGCTCTCCACTGTTGCCCCGGGACTGTCCACAATATTTCCGCTCTCCTTCGTATTGTCCGAATGCGCTTTTTTCGTACTTCCTTCTGTCGATTGTTTCTTCGTCGATTTCGTCTCCTTAGACTCTTTTTCCGTCTCCTTCGACTTCTTTTCTTCCGTGCTCTTTTTTACACTACTCTCGCCGCTTTTCTCCGATACGGCGGCTTCTGCACTTTCTTCCCGGCTTAAAGGCTCGGAAGACACGGAACTTGCAGGAGCTTGAGAGGCGGGAAGAGGCGGAAAAGCGGTATATTGCACGCCATTTTTCCGACCGTCATCCAAGCCTCTGAATTTAATCAATTCCGAAACAGTAACTAATTGATAGCCTCTTGCATTCAGTTCGGGAATAACGGTTTTACATGCTTCCGCCGTGGAAAGATAAAGGGCATGCATAAGCACAATATCTCCATCCTTTACATTGGAAAGAATAGTATTTTTCGTCTTTTCCGCATCTCTTGAGCGCCAATCCTCCGTATCGATAGTCCAGAAAATCATAGGCCTCTGTATTACGGATTTCACATCATTACTGATGTTCCCTCCGGGAAGACGGATAAGAGCCGGTTTTACCCCCGACGCCTTCTCCACGGCAGCGTCCGTCTTCTCAAACTCATTTCGGATATACTCCGCCCCCTTCGTACTCAAGTGAATATCATGATCATAGGAATGGTTTCCGATTTCATGCCCTCTTTCAACGGCATTTTTAATATCTTCCGGATACTTTTCCACCCTTTGTCCTACCACAAAAAAGGTTGCTCTGCCGTTAACTTTTTCCAGCTCATCCATAAGAACGGCATCCACCTGCACATCCGGACCGTCGTCATAGGTAAGAGCCACCATCGGCTTCTGGGGATCTAGGTATCTTCCTCCCGAAAATACTAACCCCTCCGCATTCGTCTCTCCCTCGGAGGGACTTTCTTCTTCCGTGCTTTCCTCCGTTTCCTCCTCCGAAGAGCTTTCCGGAAGCGTTTCCACTGTGCTTTCCTGCTCCTTCTTCTGTGCGTTTCTGTTCTTCTCTATAAAACGGAAGGTCATGGAAAAAGCTTGGAATACCAAAAACAAGCCCAGTACCAGAAGTACCGCAAAAATAATTCTTGCCTTCCTCGCCTCCGCTTTCTTTCTTCTCAGTCTTGCTCTTCGCTTCATAAGAAAGAGCTTTTCTTCTTCCGTAAGATTTCTTTTTCTTCTTATATTGCTACGGGTCCTATCCCCCGACGGATTATTTTTACTTCTGTCTCTGAATTTTCTTTCACCGCTTCCAAGCTTTCTTTTATCTGCCATGTATAAATCCTTCTATCTTAAATTCTTCTATTTCTTATATCTTGAATCCTTCTATCTTAAATTCTTCTATTTCTTATATCTTGAATCCTTCTATCTTGAATTCTTCTATCTTGAATTCTTTTTTCATATTTACTATTTACTCCTTAAAACCTTTTATCTTGCATACTATACCATACTTTTAAAAAGAATTCAGGACGAGTTCTTTACAATCCATAAATTATTTTCTTGTAGCCTTTCTTATTTTTCATTACAATACCTAAGGAAAAATGATCTTGCAAGTAAGCAGTGTCTATTATTTGCATCTTCTAACGCTTGTATTCAAAAGATACTATGCAAAAACAGAAAGGGAGTACCATGGATAAAAAAGGAATTAACGAGATAAAGAAATGCTTTAAAAAAGAGGATTGCAGAATCGACAGGATCAGAACTTCCTTCCTTAGCGAAGAAGGAGAAGTCCTCTCTCGCTTTTCCGATTCTTTTTTTGCCTTGGAGGACAATGAAGCCTTTAAATATTGTGAACTCTTTAAGCGCTCTCTTTCGGGAAAATTCGGAAGAGAGCTCTACACTCTGGAATTTCCTCTTACGGAGGAGGAGACGGGCGGAAAACAAGAGAGTCTTTTTCGCTTACATGAATCCGAATTAAAGGAAGAGGAACTTTCTGAAAGTTTCTTTAAAAAGGTAGCGGAAATCTATCCTGTACCCGGGAAAAAGCTCCTGATTCTTGCGCACGGCGTCTACGATGTACCGAAAAAGACCACTGACGGTTTAGTCTTGGAAGATGCCTCCGATTCCGTCTATTCTTTTACCCTTTTCCTACTCTGCCCTGTAAGCCTTTTAAAAGAAGGACTTTGCTTTGACAAAGAAAAAGAAAGTTTCATTGCAAGATCCGAGGATTTTGTTGTACAAAAGCCCGAGATTTCATTTCTCTATCCTGCCTTTCATGACAGAGGGACAGATATCCACTCTCTGCTTTACCGCAGCAAAAAAAGAGAGGAAGAACTCGACAAAGTAACAGAAGAGCTTTTCGGGATTTCTCTCCCCTACGGAGAAAAAGAACAGCAGGGACATTTTTCCTCTCTTGTACAGGAGGTCTTAAGGGAAGAATGCAATTTTGAAAACATCCGTGTTTTACAGGAAGAATTGCAGGAAAAAAAGGAACAAAGTAAAGAAGAGGAAAAGGAACAAAGCCTTTCCAAATCCGAATTGAAGCAGATTCTGGAAGACGCCGGGGCAACGGAAGAGGGACTTGCCAACTTCTCTTCCCTTTACGATGCCTGTTTGGGAGAGAATGACTCCGCTTTTTATACGGAAAATATAGTAAACAATCACTTGGAACTAAAGTCCGACAATCTGCAGTTAAAAATCAAAAATGAAGTTTCCGCCATCTTGGAAACACGTATTCTTGACGGAAAGGAATACCTGCTCCTTCCGATTTCCGACAACTTGGAAGTAAACGGCATTCCTATAAGAAGGCGTCTTCAGGAATCGGAAGAATAAAAAAGACTGCTCGGAAATTCTCCGTGCTTTCTGAAGCTTTGCACAGGCTGTTTCCGGAATTACCAAAGCTCTACTCAGCTTATTCCGGAATTCCGGAAGCTTTCAGCCTTTCAATCTCTTCAGGACTGAGTTTTCTATACTCTCCCGCTTTAAGTTCCTCATCCAAGATGATATTCCCCATGGAAAGTCGCTTCAGCTTACTCACAATATATCGCTCTGAAAGAGCAAGAAACATTTTTTTTATCTGATGAAACTTCCCTTCCGTTATGATGATTTCTACCGCCGATTTCTCTTTTTTAGCAGATAAGAGACGAACCTTTGCCGGCTCCGCAATTAAATCTTTATCGTACTGTATTCCATCTCGTAAAGGAGCGATATCCTCATCTTTTAAAAATACCGGAATTTCCACATAATACTTCTTTTCAATATGATTTTTAGGGGAGAGAAGCATATGGGCCAACTTTCCGTCATTCATCAATAACAGTAAACCCTCACTGTCCTTATCCAATCTGCCAACGGGAAACAAATCCTTTCTGTGGAGACCGGATAATAAGTCAAGAACCGTTTTTTGCTTCCTGTCCTCCGTAGAGGACAATACACCGACCGGTTTATTCATCATATAGTAAGAAAAGTCTTCATAGACTACTTCTTTCCCTTTATAAAGAACGGCAGAGTCCCTCGTTACCGGAAAAGCGGAATCCCGAATCTCTTCCCCATTGACAAGCACATTGCCTTTTCGAATCTCTTTTTTTACATCGGAGCGGCTTGCCACACCCATATCCGACAAATATTTATCCAGCCTCATGCAAATC
This sequence comes from uncultured Oribacterium sp., assembly GCA_963531555.1. Lineage (GTDB taxonomy): Bacteria > Bacillota > Clostridia > Lachnospirales > Lachnospiraceae > Oribacterium. The sequence goes on along the minus strand of CAUSIX010000019.1, from coordinate 216 downwards.
CCCCAGAAAGCATAATCCTCCTAATGAATCTTTAACTTTCTCTCCTTCTTTAGTCGAACAAAATACCGCACGCGATACTTGTTATGAAATATATTTGCTTCATTTTAATGAAACACAGGCATTTTCACAAGAGGAAGGCTAGAGTTTAGCTCTGTTTATGGCTTTTAGCTCTGTCTATGACTTTTAGCTCCGCTTATGACTTATTGACTATGAATT
>CAUSIX010000018.1:0-11529 GCA_963531555.1 uncultured Oribacterium sp. | reverse complement strand
GTCACAAAAAAACTATAACAAACACAAAAATGAGTCTGATTTAATAGATTGATATTAAACTTTTAATTATGAGAGGAAACAGTAAATCAAAAAAATTTACTGTTTTTTCTTTGCCTAAAACTGAAAATATCCTACAGAAAAAGCATCCATAACTATAAAAAGTTTGCTCCCAAAAATCAATAGTAAAGGACAAGGCAGTGCACGCAAAAAGGGTGCTGCCTTGTCCTTTAACCAATAACATATGACAGATGATCTTATTAGCTTCCCGCCTGCAGCCTTACCATATTGCTGAAAATACCACCATGCTTCATCAACTCTTCCGGTCTACCCTGTTCTGCAACCTTGCCATCTTCCAGCACCACGATTTTGTCTGCCCCTGCCACAGTACGCATACGGTGAGCAATCACGAGTACAGTTTTGTCGCGCAGAAGTTCAGATAACGCCTCCTGCACCATGCTTTCATTTTCTACATCCATAGATGCGGTAGCTTCATCCAGAATAATGACCGGCGCATCCTTCAAAATCGCACGGGCGATGGAAATTCGCTGGCGTTCGCCACCGGAAAGGGTACAGCCGTTTTCTCCGATTCTGCTTTGATACCCCTCCGGCAAGCGGGAGACAAATTCCTCACACCTTGCTGCTTTAGCAGCTTTTATCACTTCCTCATCCGTGGCGTTTTGCCGACCAAGCCGGATATTTTCCATTATGGTATTGTCAAACAGGGTAACATCTTGAAAAACAATGGAGTAGTTTCGATACAACACCTCCGGCTCTATGGTCGTTACATCCACGCCGCCGAGCAGAACCTTTCCCTTATCTGCATCCCAAAAGCGGGCTGCCAATCGGGATACGGTTGATTTTCCACTGCCGGAATGTCCTACAAGCGCAGTAATTTCCCCCTGCTTTGCTACAAAGGAAACGCCTTTCAACACAGGGGTATCCTTATAGGAAAATTTCACATTGGAAAATTCAATATCAAAGCCTTGATTATTGCAGACATTCGCACCGGTCTGTTCCGGAGTAGCCTCCATTTCTTTTGTCCGGCGGATACTGACCAGTGCGGAGAACATTTCAGCCATCAGCATGAAGCAGGAGCCAAACGGCTCATAAATCCTGCCTGCTATCAGCAGATAAAGCAGGAACATATTAACAGAGAGGCTTCCCTGTGTCATTAAAACCCCGCCTACAAGCAACACCGTCACCAGGCCGAAGCGAAGGACAAACTGTGCAAGCGTAACTACTGTACCGGGAACAAGCTCATTGCGAAATGCACACGCAATTACATTGTCCAGTTTTTTTCTTACTCCGACTAAATATTCCTGCTCCGTTCCAGAAGAACGAAGTTCAGAAACTACATCAAGATACTCCTGCACACCGTCATAAGCGGCACGATAGGCATCGTAATTCTTTTCCTCCGCATTCTGCTGCATCCTTCTTCCGGCAAATACAATCACACCGGCAACAGGAACGGGAAGGACAATGCAAAGTCCCATACGCCAATCGACACAGAGCAGGCAGGCGGAAACCACAAGGAACATCACGATTGTTCCAAACAGCCCCGGAACTGCATTTGAGAATATCCGTTCCAGTTTTGAGCAGTCACCCATCATCGTGGACGTCAGGTCGGAAAGGTCACGCTGCCCAAAGAAAGAGAGCGGAAGCCGCCGCAGCTTTTCTGCCAGAGTAATTCGCCGGTTTGCGCTTTCCCGATAGGCAACCGTATAGGTAAGATGGTACTGCACCCATTGTGTTAAAAAGATAATTCCACAAAGCCCTATTGCCATCAGCAAAATGACATCTGACCGGAGGGTAAAACCTTCGCCGCCACATATTTTATCTAAAAGCGCCATCGTTACCATCATTAAAAGCGAAACGGGAGCCATAATCGCTAAATTGGAAATCGCTGTGGCAGCGATACCCCTTTTCAGTTCACGCACTCCGTCATCGCTCAATCCGAGTAAATTCTTCAGCATGTTGCAGCCTCCTGTTCCTGCCCGCTTTTCAGGGCATCATGGTGCACCCCTGCGGTGTTTCCTGCGTTATCCATCTGCCAGCGAATTGACTTCTGATATTCTGTCCACATACGGGCATATTCGCCCTGTCTTGCAGCTAATTCCTCATGTCTGCCGTACTCCGCTATCTGTCCGCCCTTCATCACGATGATTTGGTCTGCATCGGTAATGGTAGAGAGACGGTGCGCAATCATAATTACCGTTTTGTTTTTTGTCAGTTCTTTCAATGCCTGTTGAATCTGTGCTTCATTTTCCGGGTCTGCAAAAGCGGTGGCCTCGTCCAAAACGATGATAGGGGCATCCTTCAATATTGCTCTCGCAATAGCGAGCCGCTGTATTTCGCCACCGGAAAGATATACACCTTTTCCTCCAATCATCGTATGGATTCCATCGGGGAGTTTTTCGAGAATATCATCACATCCAGCTAAATGCAGAGCGTTCAAAATATCCTCTGCGGCTGCGCTCTTTTTCCCGCCCCGGACATTTTCTTCAATGCTTGCTTTCAGCAGCTTTGGATTTTGAAATACAAAGGCAACTCTTTCCATCAACGCCTTCCTGTTCATGGAAGAAAGTGCTACACCTCCGATGGAAATGCACCCCTCCTGAATATCATAAAACCGTGGAATTAAAGAGCCTATGGTACTTTTGCCTGAGCCGGAATGTCCTACCAAAGCAGTCACGGTTCCGCCTTTCGCAAGGAAGCTGACATCGGAAATGGCAGGGCCCTCGCCTGTAGGATAAGTAAAGGTCACATGGTCGAATCTTACATCATTACCCTGCGGCAGTTTGAACTCTCTTGGCTCTGCCTGCTCCCTTGTCAGCAGGATTTCATCAATGCGCCGCATGGATTCCACAGCCTGCATCTTGTAGTTGGTCATATACATCAATTTGTTCAGCATAGCTGCACAGGCAGGTGCAAAAATCAAATAGAATAAAAAGTTTTGTGCAAATGTTTCCAAATCTGCCGCGGCTGCCATACCAATCAAGGCTGCCGGGATCAAGGCAAGAAACGAGGAGTTTACCACAGTATTAAACGCCACATACCCCGGCTTGCAGGCCATCGTATAGGCTAAGGCGTCATCCCGGTAGGCATGGATGGCTTCTTTGAAACGGCGCAGCGAATGAACGGACTGACCAAAGATTTTAATGACGGAAATTCCTCTGACATACTCCACCGCTTCATGGCCCATGTCCTCTTGCGCATCCTGATAGCGTTTCATAAAATTCATGGTTTCTTCACCCATCATAGACATTTGAAACGCAAAACCGATCATCATAAGCACCAGCACAGGAAGTCCAATCCGCCAGTCAACCGCAAGCATGAGAAGCGCCGCGGCAGCCATAGACACCTGTGCCCCTACGAGGTCAGGAAGCTGATGTGCCAGATAGCTTTCTGTCTGTTTACTGTTTTCATCTATGATTTTCCGCAGTTTTCCGCTGCTGTTTTCTTCAAAATATCCCAGAGGCAGCCTTGACAGATGTTCCAATACTGCCATTTTCAAATTCTGTTCCGTATGAAAAGCAGCTTTGTGAGACAAAAGCAGGGCAATAAAATTGACAATCAAGCCTGCCAGTTCAAACCCAAGCGCCCAAAGCCCCCAATACGCCAACGCAGACGCATCTATGCTGCCGCCAAGCAGGAAATCTAAAAGCTCCCTTGCGGCAAAATAAACACAAAGAAACGGCGCTAACAGCAATAGTGCACCCGTTCCGGCAAGAAGCTGGGATAGAAGGAGCATGGAACCAAATGGAGCCGTAAATTCCAACAATCTTGGAATACCGGTTTTTTGCGGTTTTCTTGTCTGTGCATCTTCTCTAAATACTTTCCACATATAGATGTTCCCCCTTTCATCTAATGGCAGGAGCTTTTTTACTTCTCCTGCATGAATATGTAAAATATGTGTGGCACAACAGGCAATCAGCTCCGGGTCATGGGATACGATAAGGGAGCATACGGCATTCTCGTTCGCTTTTCGTATGATTTCTACGGTGCGAAGCAGATTGTCCCCATCCTGTCCGCTGGTTGGCTCATCATACAGCATGACCAGACGTCGGTTACAGATCGCTGTTGCAAGAGAAAGCCGCTGCTGCTGTCCGCCGGAAAGAGAACCGGGGTGTCTGTTTTCCAATCCCGCCAACCCTAACTCACGGAGTACCGCCTGTGCCTGTTCCTCTGTTAAAGAAGGATTGTTTAGCATAAGCTCACCCATTACACTGTCGCTAAAAAGCTGGTGTCCTGCCTCCTGCATGACAAGGAAAGCTGTTTCCGGCAGTCTTTTGTTCGGAACTGTTTTTCCTTCTATCATAATCGTTCCGTTATGCCTGAGAAGCCCCGCAAGGCATAAACTCAGCGTGGACTTACCTGCACCGTTCTCGCCAATGACCGCAACAATCGCTCCTTTTGGAATTGCCAGGTGGCGAATATCCAATACCTGGCGCTGCCCACGGTTAAAGGTCAGACCGTGGATTTCGATTGCCGGTTCCTGATTCAAATTTCGATTCGCGGTTTCGGGCATGATATGAAGCTGCTGCAGATTGACTGCACGAAGACCCAAAGCAGTCCTTTCCTGCTGTGTCAGTGCGTTTATTTCTTTCGGCTCGTATTCCCTGATAATTTGTCCGCTATCCATTAAGATATATTGGTCAGCCATTTCGCTAAGATACCATAGGCGATGTTCGGAAATCAAAATTGTCTTTCCATCCTCTTTCATGGTGCGAATCAGCTTTTGCAGCTTTCGTATGCTATCCATATCCAGATTGGACGAAGGCTCGTCCAATACCACCACCTCTGGCAAGGACGCATAGACAGAGCCACAGGCGATCTGCTGTTTTTCCCCGCCGGACAGTTCAAAAATATCTCGTTCCAGCAGTTCCTCTAAATGCAGATGATAAGCGACTTCCTCAAGCCGCCTTTTCATTTTCTCCCTTGGCATATTTTGATTTTCCAGATTAAATGCCATTTCCCCTGTGGTATCCATGTGAAAAAACTGAGTCCGTGGATTTTGAAAAACACTTCCCACAAATCTTGAGATTTTCGGCAGATCAGACGAGGGGATGTCCATGCCATGTACCCTTACAGCTCCCTGTAGGTTTCCAGCGTAAAAATGTGGTGCAAGCCCATTGACAAGACGCAGCATTGTGGTTTTTCCACAGCCGCTTTTTCCGCACAGGACAATACATTCGCCCTTTTTGATGTGCAGATTCACATCTTTTAATACTACAGAGGAAGCAGGCGTTTCCATACCCGTCTGATAGGAAAATGATACATTTTCAAATGTTACCATAAAAATCCTCCCCTCTCACCAAAGCAGATTCCATACAAGGACAATGACGGAAACTGCAACAAATATCCAATCCAGCGCCTTCATCTTCACTTCAAGGAAACTGCTTCGGGGATGGTCTTTATCAAATCCACGAGCCATAACTGCTGCGGACATTTCATCCACAATCGCCGAACTTTGCAAAAGAAACGGCACTAATATATTTTCCAGCATATACAGAGGGCGGCGCAGTACATTTTTTATGGACAGAGCCATTCCACGCAGACGCATTGCCTGTGTGATGACCTGCCATTCCTCTGTCAGCGTGGGCACAAAACGAAACATGACCGCTATGGGAATAATGACCACATTTGGCAGGTGCATCGCCATAAACGCGCTGATATATTGTCCCACGGTTGAGGTTTTCGTGACAATATAAAAGGCGCCAAACAGAGGAAGTAAAAACCGAAGCACATGGCACAACAACAGGGCTACATATTGGGGCGGGCCGGACAATCTTCCCACCACAAACAAGTCACATAAGAACATAACTGCAAATGTAATGGAAACATTCAACGCCCACCGCCACTTTTTACAAATCAGCATTGTAATACCGCAAAACAGAAGCAGGGCAATCTCCTGAATATACGTCATACCTGAAAAAGTCGAGAAGCAAGCAGCGACAAATACCGCCAGCTTGCTTCTCGGATCTAACACAGTTCTTGAATTTTTCTGCGTCATTACGCAACAATACCGGCTTTCACAAAATGCTTGCTCAGAATACGCTTACCGAACAGACCGCCCAGAAGTCCGCCCAACAGAGCCAGTGCAATGAATACTACAATAATCCAATTCGGAGTCAGAGAATCGAGTGTAGCAGCATACTCAGCCCCATAATATGTAGTGCAGATGGAAAGAAACGCATCTTTCGCAATCAAAATTGCAAAGAACGGGCCCATCGAGGTCAGGTTAAACACACAGTAGCTTGCGATAAGAGCTTTGGCAGAATTGCGGCGTTTTCCGGCTACGATAAGTTCTGCAATCACGCCCCATACGATAGCGGCAATCAGCGGATAAAATGTAGCCATAGAGGTAATCAGTCCTACAAGCACAGCGAGAATAAAAATAGAGCCGGTGCGGGGGACTTTCAATGAATACAGCATATACACCGAGCCTAATATAATGCCGGCAATCAGCGGTGTTGCCAGATAGAGTATTGGAACGATAGGCAGTATCATTGACGATAATACAGTGAGCAGGACAAGGTAGATTGCTCCGAATGCACCTGCGGAAATTAAGTCTTTTGTAGTAAGTTTTGTTTTCATAACGACACCTTCGCTTTCTTGAAAATGGCAGGGGATTCCAAGCCATTTCATTTTTATGTAGTATGCAGTTAGCATCTCCTAACCACAACACATTTTAAACGAGATACGACTGCTTCATCTACCCCGAACAGTCGCAGCAATACAAAAATAATCCAAAAGGTCAAAGAAAATGGAGTGCCATACATGACACTCCAATCTATTGTTCTTCATTCTGTTTTCGATATTCCAAAGGTCTCTTTCCCATGACGGAGAAAAACGCCTCTGTAAACTTACTTGGATTCTGATACCCCATTGCCGCCGCAATTTCGATTACACGCTGCTTTGTTTCCAACAGCAGTTTTGCAGCTATGTGCATCTTATATCTTTTCAAATAGACATAAGGGGTTTCGCCATAAACCTGTTTGAAGCTGGTTTTCAGCTGCGTCAGGCTGATTTCATGCTCTGCCGCCAGCTCCTTGAGGCTGACAGAATGTTCCAAATCTTCAATCAGATGGTTCCTGACATGTTTAATTTTTTCAGTCAATGGTTTCGCCATATATTCGTGATTTTCTTCCAGAACAGTCTGCCTGGCCTGGAAATGATACAGCAGCTCCAATATTTTCAGGCGCAAATATGGCAGCTCCGGTTGAGTAAGGCTGCGATACAATTCTCTGTATATATGTTCCACATTCTCATTACGTCGAAACACCATACAACGAGTATCTAGGGAATATTTCCTGGTCAAAATATCTGTATCTATGCCGAAGCTGTTCAATTCCGGTACTGTTTTGCATAGCTGTGGATAAAGAATTATGGTGGAACCGGAGTAATAATTCAAAGGGAAGGATGAGGCAATGGGAGAATGTAAAACATTATTGATTGCAATATCGCCTTCACCCATATACGCACAGTTTCTGTTGTCAAAAACACATTCAAACCGCCCTTTGAAGCAATGGTTTATGCTGATGACATCCTGCTCCATACCATCCTGATAACAGGTTTCACTTTCAAAAGTTGTTATCATCAGTTGAACACCGGGAAACACATCATACAAATGAATATCCGCCCTTCCGTTCTTCATAGTATAAATGATGTCCGTAATGAAGTCTTCCTCTCGCCTTATTATTTCCTTATCTATCAAATATTTTAATTCCTGCATTGTGCTCTCCTTGTTTTGAGAGATTGTGTTCTTAATTCTTGGGTTAGATATAACTAATCTCCTGACAATTATTATAGTGCCTTTTGCGGGCAAATTCGATACCGCACAAGCATTTTAAGAAAGCAAAGTTACTATAGAGTCAAAATAATACTATAAGTCTTTTATGAAAAAGAAGTGAACAAAAAAAGCAGAGCCGATGCCCTGCCTTTTCTTCTTACTGCATTCCAAACTTCTTATTGAACTTATCAATTCTACCCTTAGCGGCAGCAGCCTTCTGGTTTCCGGTGTAGAACGGATGGCACTTGGAACAGATTTCCACGTGAATCTCCGGCTTTGTTGAACCGGTTACAAAAGTGTTTCCACAGTTGCAGGTTACCGTTGCCTGATAGTAGCTTGGATGAATTCCTTCTCTCATAATTCCCTCTTTCTGCATGGTTTCCAACCATACGCATTCGTCTATCCAAAATCGGATTACTTGGTTTTCATAAAGCAAAATCCGCTTTAGCCAAGATACGATACCACAGAAAAGAGAAAGGTGCAAGAGCTGAATTCACATTCTCTGTCTTCAAACATGAATTCACATTCTCTGTCTTCAAACATGAATTCACATTCTCTGTCTTCAAACAGATTTTCGTCTTAACGTCTTAACTCGCAGATTCTTATTTTCCGTATTAACTCCGGATGCTTGCTTTCCGTATTAACTCCGGATGCTTGCTTTCCATATTAAATAACGAAGTGCGTTTCGTCTTGTGTCAGATAGAATCCGAAGAATAGTTCGGCGCTTCTTTCGTGATATGAATATCATGGGGATGTGACTCTTTTAAGGAAGCGGCGGAAATCTTCACAAACTCGGAAGTTTCCTGCAAGGTCGGAATGTCCTTCGCCCCGCAGTATCCCATACCGGCACGAAGCCCGCCGATAAACTGGAAGATGGTATCTTCCACCTTTCCCTTATAGGAAACCCTTCCTTCCACACCTTCCGGCACCAGCTTCTTTGCCCCTGCCTGAAAATATCTGTCGGAAGAACCGTTCTTTTCTTTCATGGCTCCGATAGAACCCATACCGCGGTAAACCTTGTATTTTCTTCCCTGATAAAGCTCAAACTCACCGGGAGCTTCATCACAACCGGCAAACACCGAGCCCATCATTACGGTAGAGCCGCCGGCGGCCAGTGCCTTCGTTACATCTCCGGAATACTGAATCCCGCCGTCCGCAATAATCGGGATTCCATACTCCTTGGCTACGGAATAGGCATCCATAATGGCGGAAATCTGCGGTACACCGATTCCGGCAACCACTCTTGTGGTACAAATGGAGCCGGGTCCGATTCCGATTTTCACACAGTCCGCACCCGCTTCAATCAGCGCTTTCGTAGCCTCTTTCGTAGCAACATTTCCGGCGATAAGGGGAAGATCCGGATACTTGTCCTTCAGTAAGCGAATACAGGAAATAACATTTTGAGAATGACCATGGGCGGAATCTAAAACAAGCACGTCCACATGCGCCTTTAAAAGCTCCCCCGCCCGTTCCAGTACATCCGTAGTAATCCCGAGTGCCGCTCCGCAGAGAAGCCTTCCCTGCTTATCCTTTGCCGCGTTAGGATATTTCATCTGCTTTTCAATATCTTTTATGGTAATTAAGCCCTTTAAATTCCCTTCCTCGTCCACAATGGGGAGCTTTTCCACCTTGGCACGAGCCAAAATCGACCTCGCCTCCTCCAGAGTCGTTCCCTCTTTCGCCGTAACGAGATTCTCCGAAGTCATGCACTCCGAAATCGGGCGGGTAAAGTCCTCTTCAAAAACGAGGTCACGGTTCGTAATGATGCCGATGAGTTTCTTTCCTTCCGTGATTGGCACACCCGAAATCTTAAATTTCGCCATTAAGTCATTGGCATCCTTCAGAGTATGATCCTTTGTCAAGAAAAACGGGTCGGTAATTACGCCATTTTCCGAACGCTTCACCATATCTACTTCTTCCGCCTGCTGCGCAATACTCATGTTTTTATGGATAATGCCGATTCCTCCGCATCTTGCCATGCCGATTGCCATCTGGTGCTCCGTCACGGTATCCATTCCCGCAGAAATAAAAGGAATGTTCAAACGAATCGTCTTCGTCAAATTCGTGCTTAAATCCACTTCATTCGGGACAATGTCCGAATAATGCGGAACCAGTAAGACATCATCGAAAGTAATTCCCTCAGATATGATTTTCGCCATATTTCCCTCTTTTCTTTAACCGGACAAATGTATCGAAAAATATTTTTCAGTACTATAGCATAGGCGATTTTGAAAAACAATATTCTTAAAATCCGGAAAGACCGGAAGGTGAAATTTTCTTCAGCATTCACGTTCTGCGACATCCTAGTACTCTTGACTAAGCAGAAAATCCGCCATGTGCACAAGCTTTACCCCATTCACATTTCCCCCTGCCAAGTCATCCAGTGTCACCACGTACTTCGGATAATGGTCCTTAAGCTCCAAAAGATTCGCCAGCTCCCGGTCCGAATCCTCCGGAAGATTCCGGCAGACCTGTACATAGATTCGCTCATCCCGCCGAACCGCCACAAAATCAATCTCCTTCGTCTCCTTTTTTCCGATATAGACCTCATAGCCTCTTCGTTTCAACTCAAAGTACACAAGGTTTTCCAGCATGGAAGCAATGGACTTTGGGTTAAATCCCATCATGCAGTACTTTAAGGAAGAGTCCGCCAGATAAAATTTCTCCTGTGTTTTTAGGACAGACTTTCCCTGTAAATCATATCGGGGGCAACGATAAATCACGAAGGCTTTTTCCTGATAGCTTAAGTAGTTGTATATGGATTCAATGGAAAGAGAACGTCCCTCACTTTTCAGAAACTTGGCGATGGCATTGGCGGAAAAGGTTTTTCCTACATTTTCCACTACAAATTTAACCACACGCTGAAACAAATCCAGGTTTACAATCTTGTACCGCCTAGTAATGTCACTGTTAATGACGGAGTTATAGATTCCTTCCACAATCTGATAGGCGGACCGTTCTTCAAAATTACTGCGGGCCACGATGGGAAAGCCCCCCATGCGAATATAATCCTGCAAGAGTTCCTTTTTAGAGCGGGAATCTCCTTCCTTAAAACGTAAATACTCGGTAAAAGACAGGGTGTAAACAGGAATGGAAATATACCGCCCTGTTAGATAGTCGGAAATCTCTCCGGACATCAGCTTGGAATTGGATCCCGTCACATAAATGTCAGTGTTTGCGTCCTCCAAAATACTGTTTATCGCCTTTTCCCAGCCTGTCACTTCCTGCACCTCATCCAGCAGAAGATAATAGCGGTCTTTGTCCCGTATTAACCGCTTTATCCCCTGATATATCTCCTTACTGCTCATTCCCTCTTTCAGTTCTTCCGAGGTATAACGCAGGCTAATGATATGATCCTCCGAAATTCCACTTCTAATCAGCTCATCTTTTAACATTTCCAAAATGGTGGATTTTCCTGATCGCCGAATTCCCGCCAGGATTTTCACCAAAGGCATATCCCTATACTGCTTTAGTGCCTGCAAATACTGAGGGCGCTCTATCCTATTCCGCTCTTTCATACTCTCAGCTCCTTATAAGACTTTCTTTTAGTCGGTATTATATCACAATAACACGGAAAAACTTCTGAAAATTTGTAAGTTTTTACTTCCAGATGAGAAAAAACTCTGTAAGTTGCTTTATTTCAGCAATGTACAGAGTTTTCCTTTGCTTGGATTTGAATTTCAGTATAATAAGAAAGAATCTATAGAAAGAGCATCTATGACAGAGAAGAATTCATA
>CAUSIX010000017.1:0-11869 GCA_963531555.1 uncultured Oribacterium sp. | reverse complement strand
TCCACGGATTGTGCGAGCAGGAGAGTGCAAGGGAAATACAAAGAATTCGAGATTTGAAAGCTTAAGAGCCTTATCTATCGACGTCATTCCGGTTTTGGGACATGATACGGCAAGTGCACTTTTAATGATTGAAGATACAAAGGATTCTCTTTTCTTAAGCTGCGGCACTTGGTCTTTGATCGGTACATCGGTAGAGGACGCGAAGGTGAGTAGAGAAGTCTATGAGAAGAACCTTACGAATGAACTTAGCTACAAGTCCGAGACGCTGTTCTTTAAAAATATCACCGGTCTCTACCTATTAGAAAAGTATAAGACGGAGCTTGAGGAAAGGCTCGGGAGAAAGATTCCCTTTCAGGAAATCACTGACTTCGTAAAGAAAGAGGAAGAGTCTAAATCACTCCTCGATATGGATGCGGAGGTTTTCGGAAGAGAAGGGATAGCGGTTAAAAAAGAAATCGATGCTTTTCTCCTTTCCCGCGGGGGAACTGTTCCGAAAGAAGATTTTTCTTACTTTACTTTGATTTATGACAGTATGGTGGAAAAATATCGGGAGGTAAAGGAGGATATAGAACATATCTTGGGCAGAAACTTCACGAAGCTCCACATGATAGGGGGAGGCGCAAGGTCAGAGGTTCTCGCGGAAAAGATTGCGAGGAAGCTGAAGGTTCGGGTTAAGGCAGGGCCTTATGAGAGCTCCGCACTCGGAAATATTCTTCTCTTACTTCTTCAGGAAAAGGAAGTGGGAAGTATAGAAGAGGGAAGAAAACTCATTTACGAGGCTTCGGAAGTAAAGGAATATTCTTAAAAACCGGAGTGTTCCATAAAGGAAATTCCTTCATAATAGAAGGCTTTCAAGAAACAGAAAAATCGTTTTAGCTGGCAGTTTCCAAGCATTTTGCTTGAAAATCAAAAGAATATATTGGGGTTTTATTTAGATAAAGGAGGAAATATGAATCATCCAAGAATTGGTATCAGACCGACAATCGACGGAAGATGGGGAGGAGTAAGAGAGTCACTGGAAGCGCAAACCATGAATATGGCAAAAAGCGCTGCAAAGCTTATTGCAGAGAATCTTCGCTATCCTGACGGGGAACCTGTAGAGGTTGTGATTTCCCCGACAACCATCGGCGGTGGCGGAGAAGCGGCTATCTGCGAAGAGTATTTTGCAAAGGAAAATGTAGTGGGAACGCTGACTGTTACACCTTGCTGGTGCTACGGAACAGAGACCATGGACTTAAATCCGAACACCATTAAGGCGGTTTGGGGATTTAACGGAACAGAGAGACCGGGTGCGGTATATCTTGCGGCGGTTATGGCGGCTTACGCACAGAGAGGTCTTCCGGCTTTCTCTATCTATGGAACAGAAGTACAGGATAAGGACGGCAGCGGAATTACCGAAGATGTCGAGAAGAAGATTTTAGACTTTGCAAGAGCTGCAGTCGGTGTAGGTATTATGAAGAATAAGTCCTATGTCAATATCGGCGCGGTTTCCATGGGTATTGCAGGTAGTGTGGTAAATGTGGATTTTCTCCAGAAGTACCTCGGAATGAGAACCGAATGGGTAGATATGACAGAGGTTCTTCGCAGAATCAATTTGGAGATTTACGATCCTGAAGAATATAAGAAAGCTTTAGCTTGGGTTAAGGAGAACTGCAAGGAAGGTTACGATACCAATGCAGGAAAGAACTTCCCCGAGGTAATCACGAAGTCCAGATTCATTCCGGATGACAAGCAGTGGGAGTTTTGTGTAAAACATGCCCTTATCGTTAGAGATATCCTTTATGGAAATCCGAAGTTAAACGATCTCGGCTGGCATGAAGAGGCACTTGGCAGAAATGCCATCGCAGGCGGTTTCCAGGGGCAGAGAATGTGGACAGACTGGCTTCCGAATGCGGATTTTACCGAGGCAATCATGGCATCCGGTTTTAACTGGAACGGAAAGAAGATGCCGACACCTTTTGCAACGGAGAACGACACCTTAAACGGTGTGGCAATGATGTTCGGATGGCTTTCCACAGGTAAGGCGCCTATCTTCTCCGATGTAAGAACTTACTGGTCTCCGGAAGCGGTGAAGAGAGTCAGCGGAAAAGAGCTTAGCGGATACGCAAAGAACGGTATCATTCACCTGATTAACTCCGGTGCAAGCTGCCTCGATGCCAGTGCTGCGGCAAAGGATGAGAAGGGCAACGGCACCATGAAGGAGTGGTGGAATCTGACAGAGGCCGACATTAAGGCTTGCTGCGAGGCTACCGACTGGTGCAGAGCGAACTATGAGTACTTCAGAGGCGGCGGATTCTCCTCTCATTTCAGAACAGCTGCAGAGATGCCCGTTACCATGATTCGTGTAAATATCGTTGAAGGAGTTGGCCCGACCTTACAGGTTATTGAGGGGCATACCTGTGTACTCGATAACGATGTACATAAGATTTTGGATGAGAGAACAGACCGGACCTGGCCGACCACTTGGTTTGCTCCGAAGATTGGCGTAGGTGCAGCGGATTCCGTTTACAATGTTATGGCAAAGTGGGGAGCTAACCACGGTGCGACTGTAGAAGGACATGTGGGAGACAGACTTCTGACCTTGGCTTCCATGCTGAGAATTCCGGTAGCTTTCCACAATGTGGAAGAAGAAAGAATCTTCAGACCCCATTCCTTTAACGGATTCGGCACAGCGGATTTAGAGGGACAGGACTACAGAGCCTGCGCGTACTACGGACCTTTATATAAGTAAACCTTATACTAAGTAAAATTATTTAAAAGTAAGGCTCCCGAGTCGGAGACAAGGGAGCTAAGGCTTAAAAAGAAGCTAAAACTTATCTATTTATAGAGAAAAATGAAGTGAGATGTCTAAAGAGAGAAATGGATTTATGGAGCTTTTAAAAGCTTTTTGAGCAAGAAATCCTTCTCCTTTATTTCAGAAGGAAAAGAGGAAGATTTATGTTAATGGAAAAGGAAAGACTGCTTCTTATCGAGTACGGAAAGAAACTGGTACAAGCAGAACTTACCAAGGGTACGGGAGGAAACTTAAGTATCTTTGACCGGGCACACGGCCATGTAGCCATCACCCCTTCCGGAATCGATTTTTTTGAGATTCAGCCGGAAGATATTGTAATCATCGATCTGGACGGAAATGTAGTAGAGGGAAAGAGAGTTCCTTCTTCCGAATGGGCAATGCATGTCATGCCCTATAAGTACAGAGAGGATATCGATGCGGTGATTCATGCTCATACTATGTATTCAGCAGTTTTGGCTTGCTTGAGAGAAGAATTACCGGCTACCCACTACATGATTGCAGTAGCCGGACCAACGGTAAGAGTGGCTAAATATGCGACCTATGGAAGCAAGGAACTTGCGGAAAATGCCTTTGAAGCAATGAAGGACAGAAAGGCTGTACTCCTGGCAAATCACGGTATTCTTGCAGGTGCAAAGGATATTCTCAATGCGTTCAATATCATTGAAGAAATCGAGTACTGTTCCGAGGTATACACCAAGGCAAAAGCCATCGGGGAGCCTGTCATTCTTCCGAAGGAAGAAATGGAGATTATGGCAGAGAAATTCAAGACCTACGGGCAGAGAGTGAGCACGAAAAAAGACTAGGGGGAAGATTATGGAAGCTTTATTGTCAATGAAAAATATAAAGAAATCTTTCTCCGGCGTAGTAGCACTTAAGAATGCAGAGTTGGAATTAAATAAGGGAGAAGTAGTGGCACTCATGGGAGAGAACGGTGCCGGAAAATCCACCCTTATGAAGATTTTAACAGGAATATATTCCAAGGATGAAGGTACAATTCATTTTGAAGGGAAAGAAGTAGAATATAAGAATGTTTCCGAGTCGGAAGCGGCAGGAATCGCTATTGTCCATCAGGAATTAAATATGATGAATGATTTGACTGTGGCACAGAATCTTTTTATCGGACAGGAACGCATGAACGGTTTCTTTATCAATGATAAGAAGATGGAAAAGGATGCGGGAGAGCTTTTTAAAAAGCTGAATGTAGATATTAAGCCGGGAGCAAAAATCGGGGAGCTTACCGTAGGAAAGCAGCAGATGGTTGAGATTGCGAAGGCCATTTCCACCAATGCGAAGGTTATCATTTTTGATGAGCCGACCGCTGCCTTAAGTGCTTCCGAGATTGAAGAGTTATTCAAGGTTATTCGCGATTTGCGGGAAAAAGGGACCGGAATCGTTTATATCTCTCACAGAATGGATGAAATCAATGTTATTTCCGACAGAGTTACGGTTATGCGTGACGGAGAATATGTGGGGACTCTGATTACCAAGGATTGCACAAAGGACGATATCATTAAGCTCATGGTAGGAAGAACCGTATTTATGGAGCCGAAGACGGAATCTGCAGTCAAGGAAGGTGCGGAAGTCGTACTGAAGTGTGAACACCTTAGCCGAGGAAAAGCGGTAAAGGATGTTTCCTTTGAACTCCGAAAAGGTGAAATTCTGGGCTTCTCCGGTCTTATGGGCGCTGGAAGAACCGAGGTGGCAAGACTGCTTTTCGGTGCGGATAAGAAGGATTCCGGAAAGGTCTATGTGCACGGTAAGGAAGTGGATATTCAATCCACAGAAGATGCGGTAAAGGCGGGAATCGGCTATCTCTCCGAGGATAGAAAGCGTTACGGGCTTTTGGTGGATAAGTCCGTGGAGGAAAATACCTGTCTTGCTTCCCTTGAAAAATTGGATAAGGGACTTTTTATTGATGAAAAGAAGTGTAAGGAAATCAGTGAAAAGTATGTAGAAGAATTAAAGACCAAGACACCGGGCGTTTCTCAGATTATCAAGAAACTCTCCGGCGGTAACCAGCAGAAGGTGGTTATTGCGAAGTGGCTCCTAAAGGATTCGGACATCTTGATTTTTGACGAACCGACAAGAGGAATCGATGTCGGTGCCAAGAGCGAAATCTATGAGCTTATGGAAAAACTGGTATCGGAGGGGAAATCCATCATCATGATTTCTTCGGAATTACCCGAAATTTTAAGAATGAGCGACAGAATTATCGTAATGTGCGAGGGCAGAATTACGGGTTGCTTGGATATTGCAGAAGTCAATCAGGAGACCATTATGACTTGTGCTACAGATAGACAGGGGGACTAAAGGTGAAGATTAAAAAGCTTTTTTCAAATCAGCAGGCAGTGGTTATCGCCGCACTCATCGTAATATGCGTGGTTTTCTCGTTACTGACCGATAAATTCTTACAGGGAACTACCTTTACCAATATTTCCAAGTCTGCTTACTATGTGGCATTTATGGCTATCGGTGTTACCTTTGTTATTTCTACCGGGGGAATCGATTTGTCCATCGGAACGGTGGCTATCTGCTGTGCACTGATTGGCGGAACGCTCATGGAGGGCGGACTTCCTATGCCGCTGGTGCTCTTGGTAATCCTCTTATGCGGTTCTTTATTCGGATTAATTAACGGAATTTTGGTATCGCGCTTGGAACTTCCTGCGTTTATTGCGACCCTCGGAACCATGATGGTATCCAGAGGACTCGGATCTATTGTTTCGAAGACAAAGACCATTTCCTTCCCGCAGGGAAACGCGGCAGGCGCATGGTTCAGGGAAATCTTTATGGTAACGAAGGATGGCGGGATTTTACCGAAGAACTTCCCTACAGGATTTTTACTTCTTGCTTTTTGCGCAGCAGTGATGGCTGTGGTTTTAAACAAAACCAGAACGGGAAGATATATCTTATCTATCGGCTCCAATAAGGAAGCCACCAGACTTTCCGGAATCAATGTAAAGAAGTATGAAACACTGGCTTATGTATTTTCAGGATTTTTCGCAGCACTTGCCGGAATCGCTTATGTAGCGGTATTTTCCACGGCGCAGCCCAACACCGGAAACGGTTTTGAGCTTGATGCCATTGCCGGCGTAGTAATCGGAGGAACATCTCTTTCCGGAGGTGTTGGATCTATCTTGGGGACTATCATCGGTGTATTCATCATGACGGTACTGAAAATCGGCTTCCCCTACATCGGGGTACAGTCACACTACCAGCTCTTTATCACAGGAATCATTTTAATGTTTGCTGTGTATATGGATATCCTAAATAGGAAAAGAAAGGTTTAAGGAGGAAAGAAAAATGAAAAAAAGACTTATGGCGGTTGCACTGGCAGGCATGATGGCTCTGTCTCTCGCAGCATGTGGAGGTTCCGCGACAAAGTCCGAGGGAACATCAGCGGCAGGAACGACTGCGGCACAAGAGGAAAAGAAAGCGGACGACAAGACCGAGGCTAAGGCGGCTGATGGTGAAAAGATGAAAATCAACGTTATCGCTAAGGGCTTCCAGCACCAGTTCTGGAAGGCGGTAGAAAAAGGAGCAATGCAGGCAGGAAGCGAATTGAATGCGGAAGTTTCTTTCCAGGGACCGGATAACGAGTCCGCTATCGCACAGCAGGTTGAGTACTTGGATGCAGCGATTGCACAGAAGCCGTCAGCAATCTGTCTTGCAGCGCTCGATACCAAGGCTTGTATCGGTTCTATCCAGAATGCTATGGATAAGAATATTCCTATCATCGGATTCGACTCCGGTGTACCTGATGCTCCGGAAGGCGCTATCAAGGCCAATGCTTCTACCAATAACTATGAGGCCGGAAAACTTGCCGCAAAAGAGACTTATGCTTTAATTAAGGATAAGATTGACGGTGCAAAAGATACTGTAAGAATCGGTGTAGTGGCACAGGAGTCCAACTCTCAGTCTATCGTGGAGAGAACAAAGGGATTTGTTGAGTCTATGACAGAGTTAATTGGTGCGGATAAGGTTTCCGTAGAGGGACACGACAGCTTAAAGAAAGAGAAGTCCGGTGCTAAGGTTATCATCGATGTGGGCATTCCGGCAGAGGTTAAGGACGCTGATGCGGCAGCAGTAGCTTCCGCTATCTTGGAGAAGTCCGATCTTATCGCTATCTACGGCTCCAACGAGTTTGCAGCAAACGCAATCATCACAGCCAACGAAGGTCTGGATAAGATTGGCGAAGGCAAGGTTGTTGCCGTTGGTTTCGACGCGGGAAGCAAGCAGTTACAGGCTATCAAAGACGGTTTATTCGCAGGTTCCGTTACACAGGATCCCGTACAGATCGGCTACAAGGCAGTTGAGCTTGCAGTAAAGGCAGCAAAGGGTGAGTCCGTTTCCGATGTGGATACAGGTGCTCTTTGGTACACGAAAGACAATATGAAAGATGAGAAGATTGCTCCTTGTCTTTATGAGTAAATAAAGATTATTTTACAAACGAGGTATTACATTCCGTGATACCTCGTTTGGCAAAGAAAAAGAAGGGAAGTAAACGATGTTAAAAGGGATACCTGCCATTCTTTCTCCGGAATTACTAAAGCGTTTATGCGAAATGGGACATTCCGACAAGCTTCTTATTGCGGATGGCAATTTTCCGACACATACGGTTGGGGAAAATGCCCATATCGTAAGAATGGACGGACATGGAGTATGTGAAATTTTAGATGCTGTACTGCAGTTTTTCCCGCTGGATACTTACACAGAGCGTCCGGTGAGCATTATGGAGAAGGAACTGGGAGATACGGTGGCTACCCCCATTTGGGATGAGTTTAAAAACATTGTGGCAAGGTATGATTCCAGGGAAGACGTAATCGAAAGTATTGACCGCTTTGTTTTCTATGCAGAGGCAAGGAAGTCGTATCTGATTATTGCGACCTCGGAAAAAGCACTTTATGGTAACATTATGCTGCAAAAAGGTGTAGTATAGAAAAGGTGGCAAGACAAAATAGGAAGAGCCTAGAATATTTATTTCATCAGGAGGGTATAATATGGCTAACAAAATTGTATTGAACGAAGTATCTTATCACGGTAAAGGCGCAATCTTAAATGTTCCGGAAGAGGCAAAGGGACGCGGATTCAAGAAGGCTTTCATCTGCTCCGATCCGGATTTAATCAAGTTTAATGTGACAAAGAAGGTAACCGACTTACTGGATAAGGAAGGTCTTTCTTATGAAATTTACTCCGATATCAAAGCTAACCCGACGATTCAGAATGTGCAGAACGGCGTAGCGGCATTCAAAAAGTCCGGTGCAGATTATATCATCGCTATCGGTGGCGGATCCTCCATGGATACATCAAAAGCTATCGGTATTATCATTGCCAATCCTGAGTTTGAGGATGTGAGAAGCTTAGAGGGACTATCCGCAACAAAGAAGCCGTCCGTACCTATTTTTGCTATTCCGACAACGGCAGGTACCGCTGCAGAGGTTACCATTAACTATGTAATCACCGATGTGGAGAAGAAGAGAAAGTTTGTATGCGTGGATCCCCATGATATTCCTGTGGTAGCTTTTGTAGATCCCGATATGATGTCCAGCATGCCTAAAGGCCTTACCGCATCTACCGGTATGGATGCTCTTACCCATGCTATCGAGGGATATACCACAAAGGGCGCAAATACCATTACCGATATGTTCAACTTAAAGGCAATCGAACTTATTGCAAAGTCTCTTCGTGGTGCAGTAGAAAACACGGCTGAGGGAAGAGAGGGTATGGCACTTGGCCAGTACCTTACCGGTATGGGCTTCTCCAACTGCGGACTTGGAATCGTGCACTCCATGGCACACGGTTTAGGTGCTCTTTATGATACGCCGCACGGTGTGGCAAATGCGATTATTCTTCCTACCGTTATGGAATACAATAAGGATGCTGTAGGAGAGAAGTTAAGAGAAGTAGCAAAGGCTATGGGTGTTTCCGGAACAGAGAAGATGAGCAAGGAAGAGTACCAGAAGGCGGCTATTGATGCCGTTAAGAAGCTTGCCGAGGATGTAGGAATTCCCAAGGATTTAAAGAATATCGTAAAACTTGAGGATGTCGATTTCTTATCCCAGTCCGCTATGGATGATGCTTGCAGACCCGGAAACCCGAGAGATCCGAAGTTTGAGGATATCAAGGAGCTTTTCTTACAGTTACTGTAAATAGCATGCCGAGTTTTTAACCAAGGCTCTTAGCGCTTTGGTACAAAAAAACTTATAAAAATGGAAAACCTATAAAAATGAATATGGTTAAGTGCTTATGAGAATAGGTCTGAAAAAGGGGCAATTTGTATCTGCTCCGATTTCAGACCTATTCTAAATAAAAGAATTATGCTAAACTAGCTTGTAAATATTTACTCAATGCGTGTTAGAAAACATGGAGGGCAAATGAAAAATTATGATGTAGCCATCGTCGGTGCGGGACCCGGAGGAATTTATGCAGCCTATGAGCTGAAAAAGAAGGATCCCGCTCTTTCTGTTGTGGTTTTAGAGGCGGGACACAGTTTGGAAAAAAGACATTGTCCTATTGACGGAAAGAAAATTAAGAGTTGTATTTCCTGTAAGAGCTGTTCTATCATGAGCGGTTTTGGCGGAGCAGGTGCATTTTCCGACGGAAAGTACAATATCACGAACGATTTTGGCGGAACCCTATATGAATATATAGGAAAAGAAGAAGCCCTCTCACTCATGAAATATGTAGATGAAATCAATATGGAAAACGGGGGAGAAGGCACCAGGCTTTTTTCTACTGCAGGAACTAAGTTCAAGAAGCTCTGTATGCAGAATCGCCTGAAGCTTCTTGATGCTTCCGTTCGCCATTTGGGAACGGATATTAACTATGTGGTGTTGAAAAATCTCTATGCAAAGCTGAAAAATCAGGTAGAGTTCTATTTTGATACACCGGTAGAGAAGATTGAAATTCTTGGAAGACGGAAAGAAAGAGTAGAAGAGGGAAATGCTGCGGCTTCCAAAGAATCTCTGAAAACGGATGGTGACGGATTCATTCTCCATACAAAGAAGGAGGATTTTTCCGCTAAAAAATGTATTGTTTCCGTAGGCAGGTCAGGAAGTAAGTGGATGGAGTCCGTTTGTGAAGATTTAGGAATTCCGACAAAGTCCAATCGTGTGGATATCGGAGTCAGAGTAGAGCTTCCTGCCGTTATTTTCTCTCATTTGACCGATGAACTGTATGAAAGCAAGATTGTGTATCGAACGGAACTTTTTGAAGACAATGTCCGTACTTTCTGTATGAACCCGAACGGAATAGTGGTAAATGAAAACACAAACGGGATTGTTACCGTAAACGGACACAGCTACGAAGGGGAAGAGAAGCATACGGAAAATACCAATTTTGCGCTTCTTGTGGCAAAACATTTTTCCGAGCCCTTTAAGGATAGTAACGGCTACGGAGAAAGTATTGCCCGCCTTTCCAATATGCTTGGAGGCGGTGTCATCGTACAACGTTTCGGAGACCTTGTAAGAGGCAGAAGAAGTAATCAGAAACGTATTGAGGAAGGCATGGTTCAGCCGACACTTCAGGCAACCCCGGGAGATTTAAGTCTGGTGCTTCCCAAGCGTATCTTAGACGGCATCATGGAAATGATTTATGCTCTGGATAAGATAGCACCCGGAACGGCAAATGAAGATACCCTGCTTTACGGAGTAGAAGTTAAGTTCTATAACATGGAAGTAGCTTTGGATGAACATTTGGAATCGAATTGCAGAGGCCTCTATGTCATAGGAGACGGTTCCGGGGTTACCCACTCCCTCTCCCATGCCTCCGCGTCCGGTATATTTGTGGCAAGGGAAATTGCCGAAAAAGTACAGCACTAAGGATTTCAGTCCATTGATTTGTTTGGATTAGTCCATTACTCTGTTTAGAGAAGGATGAAAAATTCAACTCAGACTTATACAGCGGTATCGTAATAGAGAAGGGGGGGAGGACTGTGCGTATTTTCATGGCTCGACATGGAGAAACGGATTGGAATGTAGAGAGAAGAATTCAGGGCAATACCGATATCCCCTTGAACGAGAACGGTATTCGCCAAGCGAATTCTCTCGCTTCTTATTTGGAGCGACAGGTTGTAAGAAAAGGAGGCACTTTCACACACATTTTCACCAGTCCGCTGGAAAGAGCAAAAGAAACAGCAGAGATTGTTGGAAACCGTCTTCAAGTTCCGGTAGAATCTGTTCAGGGACTCGAGGAAATGAACTTCGGCGTTTGCGAAGGGAAAAGCTGGCTGGAGGCAAAAACTTTGTATCCGAAAGAGCTTGCCGAGTGGGAGGAAAACAAGCGGGAACGCAGGATACCCGGCGGAGAATCTTATCAGGATGTCTTGGAGCGTTTTTCCTCCGCGTACAAAATTATGAAGGAGAGATTGTCCTCGGAGGAAATGAAAGAAGGAAAGGATAGCAATATCCTTATCATTACACATGGAGCCGTGATTATGCTTCTTATAGCGCTCCGAAACGGCTACGCTCTCCCGGACAGCTTCTTTCGGGTTCGTGTGGAAAATGCAAGAGCGTATGCCTTTGAGACGGAGGAAATGGAAAGAATTATACAAGAAATTTGATGCGAAAAAGGAATTGGACAAAGTGGAATTTTGCACAGAAAGCAGTTTGCCGAAAAAGAGGTAGAGAAGAAAAATGAATAAAAAGAAGATTATGGAAGAAATTCTGGAAGAAAATCGACAGATGAATCAAAATTTGCTTCATCTAAGCAATGTAGGCGGGATGCTCATCCTCATCGAAGGCATGAGGGAGGCAATGAAAAAACGGGATAAGGCTATGCTTTCTCTTCTTAAGCTGGGCTTCGTTTTAGTAACGCTTACAGAGCTCGTTCTCACAGCGATGCATGTTTCTTCCCTTGTCGAGAAAATACAGTCGAAAAGAGCGGATACGGAAGAAGAGGAAGAATAGTGAATTTGTCTGTTTTACCCTATCCTGCTGTCATCTATTTCGGAATTTTAAATCTGCTGACTTTCTTTATCTACGGTTTGGATAAATATAGGGCGGTTCATAATCAGTGGAGAATCCCGGAAAGAATGCTGCTTCTTCTCGCACTTATTGGGGGAGCTTTCGGGGCAGTTCT
>CAUSIX010000016.1:0-12055 GCA_963531555.1 uncultured Oribacterium sp. | reverse complement strand
ATCCTAGAAATCTTGTAGTGAAAGATAGAATAGTGTGTATACCTGCATATATGACCTTCTGTTTATAAAAGTCAGATAAGTTTTACGTTCCGATAGAAAAGGAGCCTGTCCGCTGAGAATATTTTGAAATCACAGACAATTATACTAAGTGCAGAATTCCCTATAATAAAAAATGTATTGGAGATGAGCAGGCAAAGTGTCGGTATAAGTGTCGGTACAAATTTCGGTAGCAATATGACAGAAAAAGCTGTACTGGAAATATTGATCAGTAATCCGAAAAAAAGGCTGAGGAGATGGCTATAGAAATAGAATCCACGGCATTTTAGGAGGGAAAACACTATGCAAAAAATCTGTTTCGTCTGCCACGGTAATATCTGTCGCAGTCCCATGGCGGAATTTATCTTAAAAAAAATATTGGAAGAAAACGGAAGAACGGAGGACTTTTTTGTTTCTTCCAAAGCGACTTCTTCGGAAGAAATCTATCACGGGCAGGGGAATCCCGTCTATCCTCCTGTGCGGGAAATCCTGGAGGAACTGGGAATAGATTGCAGTAAAAAGCGAGCTTGTCAGTTACAGAAAGAAGACTATGAAAAATACGATTTTTTCATCGGAATGGATGAGCGGAATCGCGAGAACATGAAACGCATTTTCGGAGGAGATCCGGAAGGGAAAGTTTCCCTTCTTGGAGATTACACGGATAGACCGCATCCTATTTCCGACCCTTGGTACAGCGGAGAATTCCAAGCCTGCTATGAAGACATTGTAGAGGGCTGTGAGGGATTTTGGAAAAAAGTAAAAGTGGAGTAATATAGAAAAAGTAAAGCGCCAGAAGTGCGCAAGAAAAAATGCAATAGAAAAGTGTAAAAAATGCGCAAGAGAAAATGGAATAGGAAATCGCAAAATACGTAAAAGAAAAGCGCACTGGAATAGCATAATGGAAAAGCACAACGGAGGAGGCGTTCAAATGGAAAACAATCAAAATAATAATGAGAAGCAGGGGAAAGGCAAGCATTATCTTATTGTAGTAGATATGCAAAAGGACTTTATTGACGGTTCTCTCGGTACGGAAGAAGCGCAAAGCATTGTAGAAAAAGTAAAAGAGAAGATTCTTTCCTATCCGAAGGACAGGGTCTATGCTACCTTGGATACGCACGGAGAGGACTACTTATCCACGCAGGAGGGGAAAAGGCTGCCTGTGCCCCACTGTATCAAAGGGACAGAAGGCTGGGGATTGCATCCCGCACTGAAAGAACTCATTCTTCCGGATCATTTCTTTGAAAAGGGAAGCTTCGGAAGCCTTTCTTTAGCGGAATTTATGCGAACTCTTTTTACAAAGCAAGTGATAGAAGAGGCAACTATGGCAAAAAATACAGGGAATATAAAGGATACTGTAGATATAAATCGCGGGGATGCAGAGATTGGCGCTTACTCTGATTTCACAATAGAGCTTGTCGGTCTATGCACGGATATTTGTGTGGTATCGAATGCCCTTTTATTGAAGGCATTTCTTCCGGAGATTCCTATTTCCGTGGACAGTAGTTGCTGTGCGGGTGTGACAAAAGAGAAGCATTTGGCCGCACTGGAAACTCTGCGTTCCTGTCAGATAGAGGTCTTATAATATAGAAAATAGAACTTTCGGGTTTCCTACTGTGGAAGAATTGCAGCAGAGAAAAACCGAAAGTTTTTTCTTGACAGCAACACTTTAGCATGCTAATGTGTTATCACGATAAACAAATAAAGGAAACGGTTTTTAGCGGAATGAACCGCAAAAACTATAAAACAGGGCAAAGCAAAAACAACAATAAGTAAAAACCAACAAACCAACAAACCAACAAACCAATAAAACAACAAAACAGCAACAAAGCAGCAACAAAACAGTATTTAAGGGAGGAGTAGAAGATGACGATGTGGAGTAAGGTGATAGGAAAAGGAAAATGGACGAGCGCATTGGCATTGGGAATCTTGGCTTTATCTGCCTTGGCCCTGACCGCCTGTGGCGGAAAAAAGGCGGAACAGGCGAGCAGTTTTACGGTAGGATTTGATCAGGAGTTTCCGCCCATGGGATTTGTGGCGGAGGACGGAAGTTACACCGGTTATGATTTGGAACTGGCGGAAGAAGTGGCGAAGCGCCTGAACCTAAAGTTTGTGGCGAAACCGATTAACTGGGACGGAAAGGATCTGGAGCTGAACTCCGGAAATATAGACTGCATCTGGAACGGCTTCAGTATGAACGGCAGAGAAGAGAACTATACTTTTGTCGGCCCCTACATGGCAAACAAGCAGGTTTTTGTGGTAAAAGCGGACAGCAATATCAGCACCCTTTCCGACTTAGCCGGAAAAACGGTTGAAGTGCAGAAGGATTCTTCAGGCTTAGAGGCTTTAAGCCGTGAGGAAAATAAGAGCTTGAAGGACAGTTTTTCCTCTTTAGTAGAGGTGGGAGACTACCAAAGCGCCATGATGGACTTGGAAACCGGCGCCTGCGATGCCATTTGCATGGACTCCATCGTTGCGGAGTATCAGATTAAAACGGCGAATAAGCCTTTTGTCTTGTTAAAGGACACCCTTTCCGCAGAAGAGTACGGAATCGGCTTTAAGAAAGGCAATACGGAGCTTGCGGAAAAAGTAAAGAAGACGCTTTTGGAAATGAAGGCGGACGGAACCGTAGATAAAATCACGGAGAAATGGTTCGGCTCAAAGGACAGCTTTGTTTTGGAGTAAAAAGACGAGGTTCCCAATTTGTCCGGTAGATGGATTTGAACGATATATTGTAAGATACTAATTTAAAAAAAGAACGGCCTCCTCGGAAGAGGAGGCATTTTACGGGAAACGGGAGCGGTCGAAATAGGGAGATACAGGGTAAGAGGGAGGAATGCAGATGCAGTGGTATGTGATTTTATCTAAACTTTTGGGAGGACTTGGCGTGAGCCTGAGCATCTTCCTGATTACGCTTCTCTTTTCCCTTCCGCTCGGGCTTCTCCTTTCTTTCGGCAGAATGAGCCGGAATCCGTTTTTACAGAATGCCACTAAGGTTTATATTTCCATCATGCGCGGAACACCGCTTATGCTCCAGCTCTTTGTGGTGTACTACGGCCCCTATTACATTTTCAAAATCCAACTCCACCCGGGCTACCGGATGATGGCGGTCTATATCGGTTTTGTTCTAAACTATGCAGGGTACTTTGCGGAGATTTACCGCTCCGGAATCCAGGCAATGGACAAGGGACAGCTGGAAGCAGCTGAAATTCTCGGCTATAGCAAGACGCAGGCTTTCCTCCGCATTATTTTTCCGCAGGTATGGAAAAATATCTTACCCTCCATTACGAATGAGGTGATTACGCTAGTAAAGGATACTTCGCTGGCCTTTTCCATTTCGGTGATGGAAATGTTCACGACGGCGAAGGCGATTTCTTCTTCGCAAAGCTCCATGCTGCCTCTCATTATGGCGGGAATTCTGTACTATATCTTTAACTTTATCGTGGCCTTTCTTATGGAACGCTTCGAGAAAAAATTGGACTATTACAGTTGACTATAGTGCCAAATAGGGAAAATAGAGAAAGCTATAGGTGATAGGATGCAACGCCCTTTGTTTTAAGCGAAGGTTATCAAAAATTCGGGATGGAAATGGCATAATTAGACGGCGGTAAGCGAAGAGGATAGTGCGTAATTATCGGATAGCAAGCGAAGAGAATATAATAATGCATCATTAGCAGACGGTAAGAAAAAGGGGAACAGAAAATATGGCAATATTGGAAATGAAGGGAATAAAAAAGCGCTTTTCCGGGGAGGAAATCTTAAAGGGCATCGACCTCAGTTGCAAGGAGGGAGAGGTGCTCAGTATTATCGGCCCGTCCGGCTCCGGAAAGTCCACTTTGCTTCGGATTGCGACCTTTTTGGAAAATGCGGATTCCGGAACGATTATCTATGACGGAAAGACGGTTTTTCAGAGAGAAGCACAGTCTGAGTCGTTCCGGAAAGAGGGAGAGGCTATAGGCTGGGATACAGCAAACAGGCAGCAGGCAAAAGCATTTTTCGGCTTGGTGTTTCAAAACTTTAATCTTTTTCCGCATTGGACGGTTTTGGAAAATATCATCGACCCCCTCATTCATGTACAGAAGAAGGAGAAGACCTTTGCCGTAGAAAAAGGAATGGCATTATTAGAGAGAATGGGACTTTCGGATAAGGCGGGACAATATCCCTACTCTCTTTCGGGAGGGCAGAAACAGAGGGTAGCGATTGCCAGAGCGCTCGCCTTGGAACCGAAGATTCTCTTTTTTGATGAGCCGACCTCGGCGCTGGATCCGGAGCTGACCGGAGAGGTTTTGGAGCTCATTAGATCCTTAAAGAATGAGCAAATGGCGATGGTCATCGTGACCCATGAGATGAACTTTGCTCGGGAGATTTCTGATGAAGTGATTTTTATGGCGGAGGGAGAAGTACTTTGCCGGGGAAGTTCTGAAGCGGTATTCACGGCGGAAAATGAGCGTCTGCGGAGCTTTTTAGGGAAAATCAGGATAAACTAAAAGGAGCATTGTGGGAGAAAAGCTTCACTTTTTGCGAAAGAATAGCCAATTTAGTGGGAAAAAGTCTTAAAAAATGACCGGAAAAACAAAGAATAAGACCTGAAAAATCGTAAAGTAAAAAAAACGTAACTTTTTATTTGCTTTCCTCGGAAAATAAAGGAAAACGAAAGATAAAAAAGAGCTTGGCAATGTGTAAAAGTGTAATTCTTGTGGATAAGTCAAAGATTTTTTCCGATTTTTACAAGAAATTTGGCGACTTATCCACATTTTGGGAATAATATAAGAAAACCACGTGCTAATCGAGTAAAGATTTTGTCAGTTGATAAAATATAAAAAGAGAGTAATCATTAATCCTTCGATGCCATTGTCTTGCTTGTCAGAACAGCGGGAAGAACTTATAATAAAGACTTAGGGTAAAGGGCACCTGTTCAGAACATAGGTTCATTGTTTTCCGCTAATGAAGATGATGAATGAGGCAAGAAGCAATAAGTGCTTTACTTGTGATTTCTTTGCAAGACTTTTGCAGAGAGGAATTGAAGGAGGAAGAGGAATGAAGAAAAGAATCTTGGCGGGGCTTCTGGCTATGGTCATGACCGCAAGCCTTGCCGCATGCGGCGCATCCAAAGGCGGAGCGGCGTCCACAGAGAAGGCATCTGAGGCCGGTACGGAGAAGGCCGGTGAAGAAAGCGAAAAAGCCGAGGGAAAAGCGGAGAACGCGAAGGACATTAAGGTGGGAATCGTTACCGATACAGGAGGAGTAAATGACGGATCCTTCAACCAGTCGGCTTGGGAAGGTCTGCAAAGAGCACAGAAGGATCTGGGGATTCAGGCTAAGTACTTGGAGAGCAAGACCGATGCGGATTATAAGCCGAATATCGAGACTTTCGTAGATGAAGACTATGACTTAATTATTTGCGTAGGCTATGCTTTAGCGGATGCTTTAAAGGAAGAGTCTGCAGCGAATCCCGATGTAAAATTCGCAATCATTGACGATGCATCTCTCAGTGATGTTCCCAATGTAAGCTCTCTTATGTTTGAGCAGGCGCAGGTATCTTACCTTGCAGGATATGTAGCAGGAAAGACAACGAAGTCCAATACGGTAGGTATCGTTCTCGGTATGGCTACAGAACTGATGAACCAGTTCGGATACGGCTATACTGCCGGTGTTTTGGATGCCAACAAGGATGCCAAGGTTTTGCAGACCAATGTAAACTCTTTTGCAGATACGGCCGGCGGAAAGACTGCGGCAAACAATATGGTGGCACAGGGAGCCGATGTGATTTACTCTGTTGCCGGCGGTACGGGACTCGGCGTTATTGACGGATGCAAAGAAGCCGGTATTTGGGCCATAGGCGTAGACAGCGACCAGTATGCCATCGCTCCAAGCACTATCCTAACTTCCGCAATGAAGAGAGTAGACAATGCGGTTTACGATGTAACCAAGGAAGCCGTAGAGGGCAATGTTAAGGCCGGCGTGAAGACCTATACTCTTGCAGATGAGGGTGTAGACTTATCCCCGAGTACACAGAACCTGAACCCGGATGTTCTTAAAGAAGTAGAAGAAATCAAGAAAAAGATTATCGCCGGAGATATCAAAGTTCCGAATAACAAGGCTGATTTCGAAGCGAAATACGGAGACGTTTACGAGCTGGATAACTAATTTTTCCGCGAAATACGGGCGGAAAGAGGCCTGTATCCATAGATTAGCTTTAGTCATTGCTTTACATAGGAAGCAAGAAATGCAGATAAGGAGAGTCGGTATATGTACCGGCTCTCTTTTTAAAAATGAAAAAATAGTAAAGATTTTGTTCGTGCATTAAAAATAAGATTGCTTTGCATTTTTGCATTTAGTAATATAATAGAAGAGCCGAGCTTGCTTGGAGAGCATTGAAGTTTTTGAAGGATATTTTATATAAAAAACTGACAAAATCGGTAAAACTTTGACAGTTTATTCTTAACGGGTATTGCTCGTAAAGCGTGCGACACTCCGTTAAAAAAGCTATGGAATGAAGGAGGATACCATGAAGGAAATATCCATGGAAAGAGTGAATAAAGCACGGGAGGCCATGTTGGACACTGTAAAATCCAAGACCTTGACGCATGAGCAGAAGGTCTCTGCCATGGCAAATCATGCGGATTCTCTCTTGGACGTTTTAGATTACCCGGAAGGGCTGGACGAGCTTTTAAACTGTCCTGTAGAGGAGCAGTGTATCTGTGATTTGTTTGAGGGAAGAGCACCGCTTCGTCCCCGCTATATCATTCCGGACTATGCGAAGTATTTTAGGGAGGGCTCCAAGTTCCTGCAGATGGAGCCGCCAAAGGACTTGTATGAAGCCATCAATGCTTTGGAAATATTCTATAAGCATGTGCCTTCCGTGACGAACTATCCCGTTTACGTGGGAAAGCTCGATGAGCTCCTGGATCCTTTCGTTAAGGATTTTGATGAAGAACTTGCCCTAAAGCTGATTAAGCTTTTCTGTATCAATATGGACCGGACCATTTTGGATTCCTTCTCTCATGCCAACATCGGACCGGAGAAGACAAAAGCCGGAGAACTCCTGTTAAAAGCGGTGAAGGAGACCAAGGACGCAGTTCCGAATCTCACGATGAAGTACGAGGAGGGAGTTACTCCGGACGATTTTGCTCTTCTCGGCGTTGAGGCGGCGCTTGCCAGTGCAAAACCGAGTTTTGCCAACCATAAGATGTTCTCGAAGGAATTTAGCGGAGAGTATGTGATTGCTTCCTGCTATAACGGTCTTCCCTATGGAGGAGGTTCCTATACTCTTTGCCGTTTGATTCTCGGCAATATTGCGAAGAAGGCGAAGGATACAGAGGATTATTTGGAAAATGTGCTTCCTCATGTGATGGATATCATGGCGCGTTATATGGATGAGCGTATTCGCTTCATAGTGGAAGAGTCGGGATTCTTTGAAAATAACTTCCTCGCGAAGGAGGGCTTTATTAAGAGGGAGAGATTTTCCGCTATGTTCGGCTTGGTAGGTCTTGCGGAAGCGGTAGATATTCTTTTAGCGAAAGAAGGAAAGGGAAATCTTCGCTTTGGACATTCCGAAGAAGCCACTGCGCTTGGCGTGAAGATTATGGATACGATTGAACGCTTTAACAATGCCCATGAAAATAAATATTGTGAAGTTTCTGGAAATCATTTCCTTCTACATGCACAGGTAGGCATTTCCTCGGACATCAATGTTTCCCCGGGAACCAGAATTCCCATTGGGGAGGAGCCGGAGAACTTAAAGGATCATTTTGAGGTACTTTCTCATTTCCATAAATACTTCCCCTCCGGAACCGGCGACATTTTCCCGATTGACATGACGGTACACAGAAATCCGGAATTTGTACTGGATATCATTAAGGGCTGCTTTAAGGAAGACCTAAGGTATCTTTCCTTCTACTCCAGTGACTCCGATGTCATCCGTATTACCGGATATCTTGTAAAGAAGTCGGAAA
Source organism: uncultured Oribacterium sp. (assembly GCA_963531555.1). Lineage (GTDB taxonomy): Bacteria > Bacillota > Clostridia > Lachnospirales > Lachnospiraceae > Oribacterium. The sequence goes on along the minus strand of CAUSIX010000016.1, from coordinate 4,067 downwards.
TCCTGAAGCTGGAAAGCGGAGAAAATGTAAAACACGATACTACGGCACTCGGCATGGGAGCTGCACATAACGGAAAAATCCTGGAGAGAAAGGTGCGATAAAATCGCACCTTTTTTTGTAATGAGTATCGCGTGTAAAGCGTGCGCTATCTCGTTTGCATAAATTATTTTCTTCTTAAGAGCATGATTTAATGCTAAAATGATAAAATGGATTTTGGGAAATTCTCGTGTAAAGAGGGATACTATACTAAAACCCGTGAAAGCCCGGCTTAAGGCTAAGTGTAAAACGAATCGGAGGAGTACATTGTTAGAGAACAAATTAGGCATTCAAGATGCTGTAGAGCTTGCCAAGGTAGAGGAACAGCTCAGTAAGAAAAGAGCAAAAGAGCTGTTTGAAAAAGGAATTTTGGATAACTTGCCTGCAGGTACCGTTTCCTCATTGCAAAAGATTCATCAGTACTTATTTCAAGATTTGTATCCCTTTGCAGGGGAGATCCGCAAGGTGAATTTGGCGAAGGGGAATTTTCGTTTTGCACCATTGATGTACCTAACGGAGGCGCTGCAAAATATTGAGAAAATGCCACAAAGTTCTTTTGATGAAATTGTAGAGAAATATGTGGAAATGAATATCGCCCATCCCTTTCGAGAGGGAAATGGAAGAAGTACACGGATTTGGCTGGATTTGATTTTCAAAAAGGAACTGAAACAGGTTATAGACTGGAGCAGGATAGATAAAGAGGAGTATCTTATGGCCATGGAGCGCAGTCCGGTAAAAGATACGGAAATTAAAGTACTGCTAAAAGCTTCTCTGACCGATGAAATTCACAATCGAGAAGTGTATATGAAGGGAATAGATCACAGCTACTACTATGAGGGATATCAACAGTATAAGACAGAAGAGATAGACTGAATTTAAAAAACGGAAAAATCGTCTTAAAGGAGTGTTTTTAAGTGTAAAACGAATCGGAGGAGTACATTGTTAGAGAACAAAAAAGTACCGGTCAATCGAATCATACCCTTTAGCTCTGTGGACGGTCCGGGAAACCGGACTGCCGTTTTTTTGCAGGGCTGCAATCTGGATTGCAAATATTGTCATAACCCGGAAACAAGAGCGCTCTGCATCCATTGCGGAGACTGCGTTCCGGGATGCCCGACAGGGGCTATTTTTTTGGAGAAAGGGCGCGTGCACTTTGCTCCTGAAAAATGCGTTGCCTGTGACCAATGTATCAAGGCTTGCGCACATAACGCGAGTCCGAGAATCCGAGAAATGACGGCGGAAGAAGTGTTCCGTGAGGCCGCCGACAATCTTCCCTATATTCGAGGTCTTACGGTATCCGGCGGAGAATGTAGTCTATATCCGGATTTCCTGAGGGAACTCGGAAAGTGCTGTAAGAAAGAAGGTTTGGGATTTTTGCTGGATTCCAACGGCTATTACGACTATGAAGCGGATGAAAAAGACCTGCTTCCTTATATAGACGGTGTAATGCTGGATATTAAGGCATACCGTGAAGAGGAACACCGCAGTGTCTGCGGAGAGGGGAACCAAAAAATTTTAAAAAATATGCGTTTCCTCGCGGAATGTGATAAACTTTACGAAGTACGAACTGTGGTGGTGCCGGGGCTGTTTTCCGCAGAGGATACCGTGCGAAAGACTTCTTCCGCGCTTTCAGAATATATCCGAAAAGGAAGAAAAATTCGCTATAAAATCATAGCGTATCGCCCCATGGGAGTGAGAGAGAAATATAAAGATTTTCGGAGTCCAAGCAGGGAAGAATTAAAGTCCCTGGAAGAGATAGCAAGAGAAGAAGGAATGGAAGATATCGTTCTTATCTGATTTTTTCCGGAGAAAGAGCGTGGTTTTTTTTTGGATAAATCCGTTCCTTTTACTTTCTTTAAAGATTTTCCTTAAAGGAAGACAGAGCGGACAATGAAGGAGAAAGAAGAAAGGGGAAGCGAGCAAATATGGCGGAACAGGATGTCGTGAAACAGGAGAACACGGCTAAAGCGGAGATTCCCGTTATAGAGATGCGGGATATCGTGAAAAAGTTTGGCGATTTTGTCGCCAACGATCACATTCAGTTGAAGCTCTATAAGGGAGAGGTTTTAGCGATTTTAGGGGAAAACGGTGCAGGAAAGTCCACTCTGATGAATGTGCTTTACGGTATGTACAGACCGACTTCCGGAGAGATTTTAGTTCGCGGGGAAAAGGTGGAGATTGACAGCCCGGAGAAGGCGATTGCTCTGGGAATCGGTATGGTGCATCAGCACTTTATGCTGATTCCGCCTTTTAGCGTTGCGGAAAATATCATTCTCGGCGCAGAGCCTGTGAAGGGCCTAAGTGTCAATCTTTCCGATTCCAAAAAGAAGATTCGGGAACTTTCCGAGCAATATAATCTGAAGGTGGATGTTGATGCCAAGGTAGAGGATATCAGTGTCGGCATGCAGCAGAGAGTGGAGATCTTAAAGGTCTTATATCGCGGAGCGGATATTTTGATTTTGGACGAGCCGACCGCATCTCTCACACCGCAGGAAATTGACGAGCTGATGGAAATCATTGAGAATCTGACGAAAGCCGGAAAGTCGGTTCTCATTATTACGCATAAATTAAAGGAAATCAAAACCAGTGCGCATAAGTGTATGATTATCCGTCGCGGAAAATATATTGATACGGTAGATGTAGAGAGCTGTTCGGAGGACGACCTGGCTTCCATGATGGTGGGGAGAAAGGTCAATATGCAGGTGGATAAGAAGGAGCTTGAGCCGGGGGCGGTCGTTCTCTCCGTAAAAGATCTGCATGCGAAAGATTATAGAGGAGTGGAAATCCTTAAAGGCTTGAATCTCGAGGTTCGGGCAGGAGAAATCCTCGGACTTGCCGGAATAGACGGAAACGGGCAGTCGGAGCTTGTGGAGATTCTTACCGGCCTTTCTCACGGGACCGCAGGAGAAATCACCTTACACGGTAAGAACATCATGAATTTAAGCCCCAAGGCTATTTTTGAAGAGGGACTTTCCAGTATTCCGGAGGACAGGCAGAAGCATGGACTCGTTTTGGAGTTTTCCGTATCGGAAAATCTGATTTTACAGAATTTCGGAAAAGCTCCATTTTCCAAGAAAGGAATATTACAGAAAAAAGCGATTCGGGAGCATGCCAAGGAGCTGATTGAAAAGTTTGACATTCGTCCCACCGGCTGTGAGGAGCGCCTCGCAGGCCAGCTATCCGGAGGAAACCAGCAGAAGGTCATCATTGCGCGCGAGGTGGAAAATGACAAGGATCTTCTCATTGCCTTTAACCCGACAAGAGGTCTCGATGTGGGAGCCATTGAATTCGTCCACAAGTATCTTGTGGAACAGCGAAATAAGGGAAGAGCGATTCTTCTGGTGTCCTTTGAACTGGATGAAATCTTAGGCCTTTCGGATCGCATTTCCGTTATTTTTGACGGAAAAATCAATGCGAGTATTACTCAGGCGGAGGCCAATGAATATACTCTCGGCTTATACATGGCGGGAGGAAAAGAGAAGGGAGGAAGGGAATAGGAATGAAAGAGAAGATTTTAAAGAGCAATATATTCTATACCTTTTTATCCATTCTCATCGGTTTTTTAGTGGGTGCGATTCTCCTGCAAATTATCGGCGTATCTTCTTTAAAAGCATACGGAAAACTGATTCAGGGAGTCTTCGGAAAGCCCAAGTTTATGTTTTACAGCTTGGTTTATGCGGCACCTCTAGTCTTTACGGGCTTATCCGTTGCCTTTTCCTTCCGAACCGGTATCTTTAACATCGGCGCGGAAGGGCAGTTTGTTGTAGGAAGTCTTGCTGCAGTAGTCATCGGCATTCTTTGCCCGATGCCGGCACCGCTTCATGCGATTGTATGTATCCTTGCGGCAGCGGCTGCCGGTGCTTTCTGGGGCTTCTTGGTAGGTCTTCTGAAAGTAAAAAAAGGTATCAATGAAGTCTTATCCTATATCATGTTTAACTGGATTGCTTTTTATCTTTCGAATTTCATTGTGAATTTAAAAGCGATTCACACTGAGCAGGGGGCAGAAGCCACCAGGAACATTTTGGAGTCGG
>CAUSIX010000015.1:0-12335 GCA_963531555.1 uncultured Oribacterium sp. | reverse complement strand
AGCGACCAACCAGTTTTGAACAATGGTCATAGCTTTATCTTTTTGCCATTCACCAATTTCTTCCGCAACTATTTCAACGCCTTTAGTTGCCCCTAATACTTTTTTAAAGCCTTCTTCACGACCATTCGCATGGAAATTTCCTGCAGGTCCTTGCAAGATTGCAACTTTCGCATTTTCCGGGAATTTCGAAACCGCATATTCAGCAAGCAGAGACCCCTGCTGTACCGGGTCAGCATCTATGTAAGTGCTAGCACCACCATCATTAATGGAACCTGTTGTAACTATGACCTTAATACCTTTATTTACTGCTGCTTTAACCGCTTCTACCGGCGCTTCAGCATCAACCTGCTGGAAAATTATTGCATCATATCCCGAAGCCACACAGTTTTCAATCTGTTCAATTTGAGTAGATGAAGTATTTTTGGAGTCTAGGCAATCAACGGTAAATTGTTCTTTGTAATCCACCGCTTTCTTCTCAATCTCATCTTTTACCCACACGCAAAATGTATCTGTATAAGATTTACAGATAAATGCAACCTTCTTCGGGGAACCGGAAGGCTCATCTTTGGCAGCCTCCGCAGTTTTCGTAGTGGTTTCAGTTTCAGCAGGTTTTGCATCATCTTGTGTTTTCCCTCCACAGCCTACAAGCGTAGAGGCAAGGAACATCACTCCCAACAACACACTCAGTAATTTTTTGCTCACTTTTTTCATTCTCCATCCTCCTGTTTTCTTTACCTATTTTCCAGACATTTTTGTTTTAATGTCTAAAATAACCGCAATCACAATAATCATCCCCGTAATAATCTGTTGATAATAAGATTGAACACTTAGTAGATTAAGAATATTCTTAATCACACCAATAATAATGGATCCGCAGATTGCTCCTTGAACGGTTCCTATCCCTCCGGAAAAGCTAGTCCCTCCGATAATAGAAGCCGTTATTGCATCGAACTCTAAATTAACTCCTTCAGCGGGTTGCCCTGAATTAATCCTAGTCATGTATAATACTCCTGCAATACCAATAAACGCCCCATGAATCATAAACGTTTGTATCTTTACCAGATTAACATTGATACCGGACGCTATAGCTGCCTCTTCGTTACCCCCTGTCGCATAAACATATCTGCCAAAACGAGTTCTATTTAAAATCACCCAAGTTATAGCAACAATGGTAACCATAATAATGACTGAGTATGGCAAAACACCGGCAATCCTTCCTTGTCCTATTCTCGCAATAGGTCCCACATCATATATCGGTTGACCACCCGTATATAAATATACAAGTCCTCTTGAAATCTGCGCCATAGCCAATGTAACAATGAAAGCCGGCGCTTTATATCTGGTCGTAATAATCCCGGAAACCGTATTGATAAGAAATCCCGAAATCATTGCAATTGCTACACAAACAAATCCGGCAACTACAAAATTCATTCCCGAACCTACCAGTTCTTTGTAAATTCCCACACAAAGACAACCGGTTAATGCCACAGCTGATCCACCGGATAAATCCGTCATATTTTCAATAATCAACATGGTGATTCCACAGGCAATAATTGTGACCACTGCAATTTGTGTCAACAAATTCATTATATTTGCTCCACTCAAAAAAACCGGTGAAACAATCGAAGAAACAACGAGTAAGACGAGCAGAATCAGATAAATCCCACACTTTCTATATATTGTGGTAATACTAAGTTTATTTTTCATGGTCACCTCCTGTAGCAAAGCTCATGATGCTAACGGGACTAAGCTCTTTCTTCGAAAGTTCTCCGGAAATTCTACCATTTCTAATAACAATCACACGGTCACTCATCCCCAATAATTCCGGCAATTCTGAAGATATCATGATAACGGAAACTCCTTGTTCGGTTAACTCTCTCATGATTTTATATATTTCATGCTTAGCACCTACATCAATCCCCCGAGTCGGCTCATCCAAAATTAAAATTTTAGGTTGGGACAGCAGCCACTTTCCAAGAACCACCTTTTGTTGGTTTCCTCCACTAAGATTCTGCACAATAGCCTTCATATTATGAGGCTTAATGTTCAACCTCTCTATTATTTCTGTTACATCACGTTGTTCCCTCTTTAAATCAAGCCATTTTTTATTATATGTGTGCCTCAGTGCTACAAGACTAATATTTTCCTTCATATTTCGACTTGTAATTAACCCGTATTTTCGTCTATCCTCCGAAAGCATATCTATTCCATGCTTTATGGCGTCTTTAACCTCATCAATCTGTATTTCTTCTCCTTTCATAAATATTCTTCCACTATCTTTTTTGTCCATTCCAAAAATTGCCCGCACAATTTCTGTTCTACCGGCTCCCATCAGCCCTGCAATTCCCAGAATTTCTCCTTCTCTCAAAGAAAAATTAATATCTTTAAATTTACCCTTGGAATTAAATCCTTCTACCCTAAAAATTTCCTCTCCAATTGTAGTATGACTTTCAGGATATACCTTACTCATCTCACGGCCAACCATTAGTTCCACAATTTGATTTACGGTAAATTCTTTTGCCTCTCTTGTTGCGATGTGTTTTCCATCTCTAAAAACCGAAATAAAATCTGCTATTTTAAATATTTCATCCATCTTATGAGAAATATAAATAATCGTTACTCCGGATTTTTTTAACTCCCGAATTTTTCCAAATAAATACTCCACTTCCGTTCCCGTGAGTGCCGATGTCGGTTCATCCATAAGAATGACTTTAGCATTACAAGAAATAGATTTGATAATTTCTATCATCTGGGCCTGCGCAACAGAAAGAGTGCTCATTTTTGATTTTAAATCATAATTTAACCCCTGTTCTTTCATATACTGCTCTGCAGTTTCTAAAAGCTTTTTATCATCAACAATAAAGCGATTCTTCATGATTTCTCTACCAAGATAAATATTATCTGCAATAGACATATTGGGAACAATATTCAATTCTTGATATATCATGGATATGCCTTGCTGTCTGGCCTGTGTCGGATCAGAAACTTTTAATTCTTCACCATTATAAAAGACCATCCCGGAAGTAACTTTATAAAGACCATTGATGATTTTCATCAACGTTGATTTTCCTGCTCCATTCTCGCCGCAAAGAACATGAACCGCCCCTCTTTGAACCGCAAAAGATACATCATCCAATGCTTTAACGCCCGGAAATTCTTTCGTTACATTTTTAAATTCTAAAATGATGTCGCTGTTTTGTCCTTCTACCATTTCAGGCTCCTTCAATCAACATGAACTATTCTTCGTTATATAAAATAGACATCATCAAATGGTCAAACATCATATGTATATCTTCCGTTATCTGCATATCATGAATAGGAACATGTAGCTGTATATCCGATAGTTCCTTTAGCTTTCCTCCGTCATATCCCGTTAAACCGATTACCAAATTTCCTTTCTCTTTCGCATATCTGACCGCTCGGATAATATTTTCGGAATTTCCACTCCCTGAAATTGCAATCACAATATCTCCGGGATCCATAAAGTTTTTTAACTGTTGTACGAAAATCTCTTCATAACAAAGATCGTTTGCAAGGCTCAAAACAGTTGCCACGTTGTCATTTAAACAGTAAAAACGGAATTTCTTTTCTCTGTCCAAACTCAAGCCTTTATTAAAGTCACCGGTATAATGGGAAGCTGTAGCTGCACTTCCGCCATTACCCATAATAAAGATTTGGTTTTTTTCATCTCTCGCTCTAACTATCTCATTCATCGCCAAATTGATTGCATCTTCATTCAAACAACCCAAGACTTCTTTTTCCTTTTCAATATATCCTCTAATTTGATTCAAATAATCCATCCCTTTCTCCTTTTATCGTTTTCGATTAAAGTGTGTAAAAAATATTATTCTTCCAACAATTCTTCAGGATATATTTTTTCTCATTTCAAATATAAATTTTCTTAATCCTGCCTAGTATCATCTCTTAAAAATCCGATTATATAGAGTATTTCACGAGTCAAACATACCCAACTCTAATATTAATCATCTGTTTCAAAAGTGTACTCAGTCCAAGTACAAAAATAATATTGAATCGGTTTAAATCGTTTTATTTAATCGTTTACGATATAATAACCATACTCCTAAGAGATTTTTTTGTCAATACTAATTGTTATTTTCATAATATCTGTATTTTTTTGTGCATTTTAACCAGCCATGCTATAATACAACAAAAGAAAAAGATTGAAGCGTAAAGCGTATAGTACTTTTTTGTCTCGAAATAAAAGGAGAAAGAATAAATCACTGTCATGGAGGTTATATGCCTATATCTATTACCACTCGCAGAAAGAATTATAAAAGAAACCACATCTTAAATATAATTCGATATAGCTCATCGAACATTTCCCGCTCTGATATAAAAAGAGAAACCGAATACAGCATGACTACCGTTTTAAATACTGTAGCAGAATTAATTGATAAGAAATTAATTTATGAAGATGAACCAAGTCGAAATGAAACAAGAATAGGAAGAAAGCCCACGTATCTTCACTTGAATCCCGCAGGAGCATATTTTATCGGAATTGAATTCAATATTCAAAAAATGTACTGGGCAATATTAAATTTTTCAGGAGTCGTTATTCATTCAAACCACATTGAAATAGAAAACAATGTTACGTCCGAGAAAATATTAAAACATCTTTTCTCTTGTATTGACAATGCAATGCAAGTATTGGGAGATGAATACTCTAAATGTTTGGGAATAGGCCTTGGAATGCCCGGATATATCGATTCCGAAAAAGGAATCGCATTACACTATGCCTATATAGATGATTGGCATAATCTCCCTATAACTTCTCAAGTTGAAAATAAATATAACATTCCTTGTTACATATTAAACAATTCTGATTGCATGGTTCTTGCCTATAAATGGCTCGCATTTAAAGGCAACTCCGATGATTTTGTTTTTATTTCTTTACGCACAGGCGCTAGAGCAATTCCGGTTCTGAATAATCATCCTTACTTTGGAAACAATGGAACTGCCGGGGAATTGGGGCATAATCCCGTCTCGGGAAACACTGCCAAATGCTTTTGCGGTAAAATAGGTTGCCTAAATACAATCATCGGAGACTTAAGTATAAAAAATCATATACTTTCCGAAATTGAAAACGGTCGATTTAAAGAAATATATGCACTGGCAGGAAATGACGCAAACAATATTTCCACTTCATTATTAGTAAAGTCCGCTCTTTCCAATGACCCCGAAGCCTTATCCTATTTATATTACTTGGCTTCTATCCTCGGGAATGCACTTGTTCCTGTTGTTAATCTTTTCGCACCTAAAAAACTGATTCTATCAGGTGAATTAGCTAAAGCAGGAAAGCTCTTTACCGATGCCGTTTGCCGTATAATAAAAGAGTCTGCCGTCAGCGCAAATGTTAAGCAGCTAAAAGTCTTAGAGTCTATTTATAGCGACAATATAGGAGCGATAGGAGCAGCTATGCTAGTATTGCAAAAGGAATATGATATCGACACCACCGCAATATAAACGAGATACCGCACGCTTTGCGAGCGATACTCGTTATGAATAAAAGCATTGCATTACCCACAAAAATAATCCCCTCGGCTATGCCGGGGAGATTATTTTTTAAAGAAATTGTCAACTCACTATATCTAAAAAAACTATAATAGCTCCTCCACTTCCTTAGCTGTAGGAATAGAACTTTGTGCTCCACTTCTGGAAACCACAATGGAGGCAAGCTTTTGCGCATACCCTATCGCTTCCTCCAAGGATTTATTCTCCACAAGTTTTAGTGCCATTCCGGCCACAAAGCTATCCCCCGCTGCAGTGGTATCCACAACCGTAGTTTTTCTGGCTGGAAGTCTGGAAGAACGCTCTCCATCATCAATCAAAACGCCCTTTTCTCCCATGCTTACAACAAGAGTTCCTTTGTATAGCTTTCTTAGCTCTTTAACCATGTCCTCCACTTTCGTAGAAGCATCCATTCCTGTTAAAATAGCCAGTTCCGTTTCATTCGGTTTTAGAATATCCACATAGGAGAAAAGTTCAGCAGGAAGCGCTGCTTTTGCAGGAGCCGGATCCAAAATCACTAATTTCCCCCTTTGTTTTGCTTCTTTTGCCGCAAAGCAAACAGTTTCTACCGGAATTTCCAATTGTAAAATAAGCATCTCCGATTCTTGAATCTCAGATAGATTTTTCTCAATATAGGGAACGTCTACTTGTTTATTTGCTCCGGGGATTACCACAATGCTGTTATCTCCTTCTTCATTAACACAAATCCAAGCTGTTCCCGTGGATGCATCCGACAATTCTATCTTGGATGTATCCACTGCCACTTCTGAAAGATTTTGGAGCATACTTTTTCCGGCTTCATCTTTTCCGACTTTTCCAAGCATGCATACATCTCCCCCCAGTTTTCCTATGGCATAGGCTTGGTTTGCGCCCTTCCCTCCGGGAACAAATCGAAGATCATCTTCAGCCAAAATGGTTTCCCCCTGTTTTACCATATGAGGCACATGAACAATATGATCCATATTTAAACTTCCAATGACTAGTATCTTACTCATAATTTTTCCCCAATTTCCATATTAAAAAACAGATAGAAGCCTGTTTACCGCCTGTTTTCCGTCTACCTCTAGGCAAAATAAAATTTCACTTCCTTGAATTTCGGAACAGAATCTTTCATCAATTTTAATCATGCCTCTTGTGTCTGAATCCGTAGTATCTACTCTTGCACTGAAAATTTTATAAGTGCCCAGGGAAGGACAATCTGCCAGTACCATAGCAAGAGGATCATGCACTACACTTTCGTCCATCATTCCCATTGTTTCATGATGGAAACGGAAATACAACTTGAATGCCTCCTGCAAATATCGGACAATAGGTAAGTTCTCTTCTTTACAGTACTTACCAAGTTTTTCCAAATCTTCTCCATGAAGGTAAGTTTTTGTAGTCACATCCAACCCTACCACCATCATATGAAAGCCTGCTTGAAAAACAATGTCCGACGCCTCTGCATCTCCACCAATGTTGGCTTCCGCGTAGGGACTGATATTCCCGGGTGCTTTAACGCATCCTCCCATTACTACTACATTTTTTAATTTCTGAGGCAACTTAGGATCCAATTCTAAAGCTTTAGCTAGATTGGTCAGTCTCCCCAAGGTAACTAAGGTCAGTTCCCCCGGCATTTCCCCTGCCTTTCGAACAATCATTTCCCAAGCACTTTCCTTAGATAAAACCTGATTAGACTTTGGAAGTTCCACATCTCCAATCCCGTTTTTTCCATGAATATGAATTGGGTAGTCTTCCTTTTTGCCTAAAAGAGTCTCTTCTGCACCTATTGCCACCGGTATTTCGTATCCCGGATTTGCCAGTTGAATCAGTCTTAAAACATTTTCAGTAGCCTGTAAAGCACCGGTATTCCCAAAGCCTGTAGTAATTCCTTCAATATGTAGACTTTTGCTCTTTAGTGCATAGAGGATTGCTAATGAATCATCTATTCCGGTATCACAATCAATCAGTATTTTTTTCATTTATTCTACTCTCCCTTACTTTTAACCATATATTTTTTAATGGAATACAATGTTAAGAACAGAATTGTTGCGGCATAGGGAAGCATCTGGATAAATTCTGCCGGTATTCTAAGCATTTGTAAAATGTTGGATAAGCCGTCAAAGAAAGAAAATAATAGAGAAGAAACCAACACTCCTACCGGTGTAGACTGCCCCATGGCATTTGCCGCAAGAGCAATAAAGCCACGTCCCGCAACCATATCTCTGGTAAACATAGGCAAATACCCCATGGAAAGATACATTCCTCCAAAGCCCGCCATTATTCCACATAAGAGAATAGCAAGAAGACGAATGCGAACCACGTTAATTCCCACACTTTCTGCTGCCTTTGGGGTCTCTCCCACTGCTCGAATACGGAGTCCAATCGGCGTGCGATAGAAGAAGAGATGAATTAAAAACACCATGAGAAGTCCCATATACGTCAGAATGTTGTGTCCGGATAAAATTCTCCCCAGTACCGGAATGTTTTCTACTATGGGAATATTTAATGTCGGAAATTGGAAGCTGTTCAAAGAGGAACTGGAACCCTTTTCTCCTGTTAAAAGCTGTAAAACAAATACAGTGAGTCCTGCCGCTATAGTATTAATAGCAGTACCGCAAAGAACCGAATTCGCTTTTAAAACCAGATGAAAGTAAGCAAATAGTGCACTTACCACTACCGTAGATAAAATCCCTGCTGCAATTCCCCAGAACAATCCGCCACCAAAAGCACTTCCTATAACTCCAAACAGTGCTGCAATCAACATAATGCCTTCCAGTCCCAGGTTAACTACTCCACTTTTTTCACAAATACTTGCCCCTAGAGCTGCCCACAAAATCGGAGTGGCTACTCTAATCCACATAAAAAGGAAATCCACCATGAATTTAAAGCTAAACATTTGCAGCCTCCTTCTTCATCTGCTCTTCCTTTTTGGTAGCAACCACAATCATTTTTTGCTTCCACTTACCAAATAAAGCTTCTGCAGCAATCATGAAAATGATGATTCCCTGAATCAGTTGTACTACCTCACTGCTGACATCGCTGCTTCTTGCCATAATACTTGCACCAACATTTAAATAACCGATAAAAAGGGCTGCAAAAGGAACCAGCAAAGGATTATTTTTTGCAAGCAAAGCTACCGCAATACCTGTCCAGCCATATCCGGGAGAGGCTGTCCATTTAAAGCGGGTATACATTCCTAAAAGCTCTGCACCTCCGCCTACTCCCGCTAAAATTCCTGCTACAATCTGTGCCATCAACATTACAGAGGGAGCTTTAATGCCGGAATAATTGGCAAAAATTTTATTGTCTCCTGTAATGCGAAGCTTCATGCCGAAAGTTGTTTTATACAAAAGAATGTAAACAAAAATACAGGACAGAAGTGCCAGAAAAACACCAAAGTGAATTCTTGTTCCCGGAATCAGCACCGCCAGTCTTACGGTCTTTAGCATAGGAACAGACTGCAAGGAAGAACTGCTCATATCCCTTAAGTAATAGCTGATACAATACAACACAAAGAATTGAATGATATTATTCAGCATAAGAGAAGTCACCACTTCCGATACATTCCACTTCATTTTTAAAACAGCAGGAAAAAATGCTGCAAGCGCCCCAAAAATTCCTGCCACTACCAAGGCAACGAATGGATGCATTCCTACAGGAAGAGGTAATCCGCAGGCAACCAGCAGTGCTCCTAAGGTGCCGAAAAAGAAAGCTCCCTCTGTAATCATGGAGAAAAGTCCTGCTCCAAAAATCATCAGTACCGCTAAAGCAGTAAACATAAGAGGACATGCCGCCTCCACAATATTTCCTATTCTTCTTGCTGAAGTGAAGGGACCCACAAAAAAGCTGAAAAAAGCATTCATAGGATCGGAGCTTGTGGCAAACACGACGATAACCACCAAACCGCAGGCCACCAAAATCGTCACCAAAAGTTTCGTCAGATCCACTATAATATTTATTTTTTTACTGCTATCCATGAACAGCCTCCCGAATTTCCGTTTCCGATTGTTTTTGAATTCCCAGCATATATGCTCCCAAATCCTTTTCCGAAATCGAAGAAGTATCTGAAAAATATGCTGCAATCTTTCCTTCGTGAAGTACAATTAGGCTATCAGAAAGCCCCAAAATTTCATTTAAATCCGAACTGATTAAAAGTACGCAACTTCCATTGTCTCTCATTCCAATCAGACGTTTTCTGATAAATTCCGTTGCCCCTACATCCACACCTCTGGTGGGCTGGTTAGCAATAATGATTTTGGGTGATGAAGAAAGTTCCCTGGCCAATACAACCTTTTGAATATTTCCACCGGAAAGGGAGTCAATCCGTACATCGGGATTTTTGCAAAAAATCTGATAATCTCATGTGAGTACTTCTCCAAAGTTCTAGACCACTTATTCTAACAGAAACCCGCGCTAAGAAAACCTAGGCAGATTCATTTTATCGGAAAGTGCATTCTCTAAAATCGATAAAGAATGAGCCATACCGGTTATCATTCTATCTTCCGGGATATGCGCAACAGATAGCTTTCTAATTTCCTGAACAGATGCCTTCTGAATGTCTTTTCCTTGAACTTTAATAGAACCCTCTTGGTATTTCAGTAGTCCGGTTAAAGCCTCTACTAATTCCCTCTGTCCATTTCCTTCCACGCCTGCAATGCCCAAGATTTCTCCTTCTCTTAAGTCAAAGGACAGCTTATCCAGTATTGCCTTCTTAGAGTCTGCATAGAAACTAAGGTTTTGCACCGATAGCAGAATATTTCCGGGCTTTGCCGGTTCTTTCTCTGTAGTAAGAAGCACCTCACGACCTACCATCAGATTGGAAATTTCCTGTTCTGTTACATCCGAAACATGGAAAACGCCCATGAAACGACCCTGCCTGATGATTGAAATTCTGTCACAAAGTTCTTTTACTTCATTTAGCTTATGAGATATGAAAATGATAGTATATCCTGCCTTCTTTAAGGTTTTTAGTTGTACGAACAGTTCTTCTGTTTCCTGAGGCGTTAACACGGCAGTCGGTTCATCAAAAATCAAAAGTTTCGCACCTCGATACAAAATTTTCAAAATTTCAACCTTCTGTTTTTGTCCTACCGTAAGATCCCGAATTTTTGCTTTGGGATCTATCAACAAGTTATACTTTTGACTTAATTCTTCTACCTTTCGACAAGCTGATTCCATATCAATAAAACCTCGTTTACAAGGCTCCATTCCCAAAATAATATTTTCTGTAACCGTCAGAGAGGGAACCAACATAAAGTGTTGGTGCACCATTCCGATTCCCAGCTCAATTGCCACCTCTGAGGAAGAAATAACTTTTTCTTCTCCATGAATAAATATTTTTCCGGAGCTAGGCTGTTCTTCTCCAAAAATAATTTTCATTAATGTGGACTTTCCTGCTCCATTTTCACCGGATAGAGCATGAATTTCTCCCTCCAGAACCGAAAAGTTTATACCTTTATTAGCCATTACACCATTAGGATAGATTTTTTCGATATTCTCTAATCGCAGTATTTCTCCTTTTCCCTTGATATCCTGCTCCATCTCAACCTCACTTTTATCATGATAAACCGGAATACCGGCTTATTCCTATGTCACTTGTTCAAGACGAACACTCCCACAAAACTATGAATCCCCCATTAAAAACGCACCTTGCAACCATTCCCAGGGGCAAGGTGCGTGAGAATCGGTTTAAATCGCTTTATTTCATACTGTCTCTCAAAGCCGCAACGTCTTCTGTTTTCATATCTACCGCTCTATCTACTTTGATTTCGCCATCGATAATTTTCTTTTTTGCATCTTCTACTGCTTTTTTAGCATCATCAGATGCAAGCTTCTCATAGTTTTCATTTTCAGCCAGACCAACTGCTCCGCTTTTTAAGCCCATGACATAGTCTTGTGTTCCGTTCATTTCTCCACTTTCCAATCCTTTTACAGCTGTCTCAATGGACTCTCCCACATTTTTCAAAGTAGAGGTAATGATATTTGCCGCCAAATCAGCTTGATCTGTTTTCAACTGCGTATAAAGATCCTGATCACAGGCAATAAGGTATTTGTCGCAGTTCTTCGCCGCTGTTGCCGCTCCTAAAATACTCTGAGACGCAGGAGCATAAACCATCTGTGCTCCCTGGTTATACAGCTGTGTCGTCATCTCCAAGCACTTTGGTACATCTTCAAAGCTACCAACATAAGAGGTTAATACACGAATACTCGGATCTACGGATTTTACGCCTTCAATATAGCCTACTAAGAAATCATTGATGTTCGCACTGTCCATAGAACCTACAAATCCAAGGACTCTCTTGGATGCATCAATCTTTGCGTCTCCGGAATCCAACATCTTTGCCGCCATTATGCCTGCAAGATAAGATGCCTCATTGGAGTTATAGGTAATCCCCAATACATTACCTTCTGTGGCTACATCTCTGTTAATTGCACAGTCAAAAGCAAGGAAGGTTTTCTCCGGATACTTAGCAGAGGTTTCTTCAATTTGCTCTCTAACGGAAAAGGTTCCGGCTACAATTAAATCCCAATCCTGATCTGCTGCATCCAAGAAATTACTCTCATAACTGGTTTCATCTCTACCCATTTCCACAATCTTGGTTTCCCAACCAAGGTCTTTATGTACGAGATCCATCCCCTTAGCTGCGGAATCAAAAAATCCCTTATCTCCAAGACTTCCATTAACCAGATAAACCGCTTTTTTTCCTTTTCCATCGGTTGTAGAAGCTTCATTCTCCTTCTTTTCCGCTGTACTTTGTCCTGCTGCCGTTGTGCCTACTGTTGTTCCTTCCGTCTTACCGGTTCCTGCACATCCGGTAGCAGCT
>CAUSIX010000014.1:0-12458 GCA_963531555.1 uncultured Oribacterium sp. | reverse complement strand
CTATGAAAAGGGCTATCGTGCCGCTTTCTTTGATATAGATAATACCTTGGTTCTTCACGATGAGCCGGCAAGGAAAGAAACGGAAGAATTGTTTTTAAAACTAAAGGAAATCGGCTTCAAGACGGCGATTCTTTCCAATAACGGGAAAGAAAGAGTAGAGTGCTTTGCCAAGAGTGTAGGAGCGGATTATTATCAGGAAAATGCCGGAAAACCGAGTCCGAAATCCTATATTACCGCTGCAAGGTTCTTTCATCTGGAAAAAGAACAATGTCTCTTCTTCGGGGACCAGTTGTTTACGGATATTTTAGGAGGGAATCGGGCAGGAATTCCAACGGTTCTGGTGCGAGCAATGGGGAAGGAAAAGTATTTTCATATTGTATTAAAAAGGCTTCTGGAGAAACCGTTTTTGCTTTTTTATAAAAGACGACATGCGCTTTGGAAAAATGAGCCTTAGAAAATAGCCCGAAAGAGCTACCCGGAAAAAAGAGTATTACAAAAATCGGATGTGAAGAAAAAGCGGAAAATTGAAGAAGAGCTGAAGATTGGATGAGGACGAACATGGGAATGATAGTACCGATACAAGGAAAGAGTGAAAAGGATTGCTTGGCTCAAGTCTTGACAGTTAAAGAGCATCCGTGTTTTCTTGCGATTTTTGCAGTAGAGCTCCGCTATGATCTTTTGGAAAAAAGGGTAGAGAAGCTCTCCGATTTTTTACGGAAAATAAGGACCATTATCGGAAACAAGAAACTCATTTTCACCATACGAACCGATAGACAGGGGGGCGCCTTTCCCTTCGGAAAAAGCTATTTTCAGGTAAATCTTCTCGCCATGGAAAGCGGAGTGCCCGACTATATTGACTTGTAAGTAGAGTTAGGGGAAGAGGGACGGGCACCGTGGAAGGAGTATGTAGCCATGGTGCAGGGCCTCGGGGGAAAAGTCATCGCGTCCTACCATGATTTTCATAAAACACCCGGTCTAAAGGAATGCGAAGAGATCTTAGAGAGACTTTCCTCTTATCCGGCGGAAATTGTGAAAATGGCGCTTATGCCGAAGAATAAGGAAGATGTTTTAAATTTGATGCTTTCCGGAAGAAGATGGAAGGACAGGCATAGGGAAACGGAGCTTATCACTATCTCCATGGGAGAAATCGGGAAGCTGAGCCGGATTTTACCGGAGCTTTCCGCATCCTCACACAGCTTTGTCGAGGCCATAGGTGCGTCCGCACCCGGACAGTGGAAGATTGAGGAGTATATGGAGCTTAGGAAGAAACTTTCAGGAAAGAAAGGGATTTGCTTAATCGGGTTTATGGGAAGCGGGAAATCCACGCTGGCTCCTCATCTTTCCGCACTTCTTGGAAGAGAATATTATGACATGGACAAGCTTTTGGAAGAACGCTTTTCCATGTCCATTGAAGCATATTTTCGGAAATACGGAGAAGAGCGTTTCCGAAAGGAAGAAGCGAAGCTTTTGCAAGAGCTTTCCGGACAAGAAATCATCCTTTCTCCCGGTGGCGGTGTGGTTCTTAGAGAAGAAAATCGTAGTTTTTTGAAGGGGAATTTCTTTACCGTTTATCTTAGGGTCAGCCCCGATACGGTGCTGGAACGCCTCTCCGAAGGAGAGAATCTCCGCCCGCTTTTGGAAGGAAAGATGAATAGCAAGGATATCGGAGAGATGATGGAGAAGAGAAGGGCTTTTTACGAGGAGACGGCAGATTATCTATTGGAGGGAGACGGAAAGAGTATTCCCGAATGTATAGAAGAGCTGAAGATAGTCCTTATGGAAAATGGATTTTTGAGAATTTCGTAAAAGAAAGTTAAAAATTCAAGCTTGAAGAATCCGGATTCTATACTGTAATGTAGAGACTTGAAAATGAGTTCTTTTAGCTATCTTGTTCTGAAACTGTACCAAATAGACTAAAAGGCCGAATAAGTACCCGGCTTTATGGCATATAAAGCGTGTAGAAAATAGAAAGGGATAATTATGTTAAAAAAATGGCTTTTACCGGCGGCAATTTGCAGCCTGACTTTGCTTAGTGCCTGCGGAAACGGAGCGAATAGTAAAACGGCGGAGATGAGCAGTGCACACACGGAGGCGGGAAAAGAAGAGTCAAAGGAAAGCGAAAAGGCTTTAGAGAGCGGAGAAAAAGCGGAAGATTTTGCTGTTTCTGAAGATGCACTTAGCTTTACGGCAAAAAATCTAAATTTAGAGGATGTAGACGACTCAATATTTAAGAATAAGGACCTTACTGTATTAAATATATGGGGAACTTTCTGCGGACCCTGCATTAACGAAATGCCGGAGCTTGGCGCCTGGGCAAAGGAAATGCCGGAGAATGTACAGATTATCGGCTTGGTAGCGGCCATTGCCGGAGAGACGGACAGTAAACAAATCGATACGGCAAAAGCGATATTGGAAAAGACCGATGCGAATTTTCAGAATATCATCCCAAATGCAGATTTTTCACCATTACTTTCTACAGTGGTGGGCGTTCCGACAACCTATTTCATTAACCGGGAAGGAAAGATTGTAGGAAAGCCGATTGTGGGAGCACAGGTACCGAAGTATAAGACTTTTGTGGAAGACTATCTTGCAACGCTGTCCTGATAGGAAGCTTAGGTTAGGGGATAGCAGGGGGCTTTAAGATTCACACAAGAAAGGGGCTGTTATGAAAAAGTTCATTGTTGACGAAGGATTCTGGGAAATTTTTCCGGAGGCGAGTATTGCTATACTTACTGTTAAAAATGTGCAGGAAGCAGCGGTCTTAGATGATCAAAAGGGAAGTGAAATAAAAGCACTCCTGAATGAAGCCAATGAAGGAGCTAAGCGTTTTTTAAGCAGTGAAACCATTTCGGAAAATGAGGTGGTGAAGGCTTGGCGAGAAGCGTATTCCAAATTTCCGACAAAGAAAGGAGCGCGTTGTTCTCTGGAAGCCTTGTTAAAGAGAGTTTTAAAAGGCACACCGGTTGGTACGATTGCACCTACCGTGGATATTACGAATGCCATTTCTTTGAAACACGCTTTTCCAATCGGAGCAGAGAACATGGATGCGTTTCAGGGAAACCTGCATCTTGGCATTATGCAGGGGGGCGAGGATTTTTGGCCAATCGGCTCGGATAAGTCTGAACCGCCGCTTCCGGGAGAAATTGCATACTATGACGAAGAAGGCGTGATTTGTCGTTGCTGGAACTGGCGCGACGGGCAGCGTACAGAGGTCAGGGATGATACCACAAAAGAATTTATTGCCATGGAGTGTGTTGAGCCGGAGCGTGTAGGAGAATTGCAAATTGCTCTGGATGAGCTTGCTGCTTTGCTTTCTAAATATGTTGGTGCGGAAGTTATCAATAAACAGATTGTGAATAGAGAGAAGCGAGAAGCGATTTTGGAAGACGACTAAATAAAAGTACACAGGAATGATGAAGGCAATCATTGCGGGAATTATTTTATGTATAAAAAATCTTTTAAGATAAGTATGGAAAGATAAAAAGATAAGTATGGAAAGATAAAAATATTATTGACAAAATCTTTCCGCTTTAGTATCATTTACTGGTCGCCAAAAATGGCGACTACGGGGTCTTAGCTCAGCTGGGAGAGCATCTGCCTTACAAGCAGAGGGTCACAGGTTCGAGCCCTGTAGGCCCCACTATTCGGTCCGGTCTGCGTTTTATACGCAGCCTGGGGCGGAATTTTTTTTCAGGCAGTGCCTTTTTAAGTGCTGTTTTGGCGAGATAGCTCAGCTGGCTAGAGCACACGGTTCATACCCGTGGTGTCGAGGGTTCAAGTCCCCCTCTCGCTACGAAGGAGCTGGAACATTCTTTAGAAGATTTGTTTCAGCTCTTTTTTTCAATATTTTACACGGTAAAATGCCTTTATGGACAAAAGATAATGCATCGTCTTTTTAGCAAGTTTGGACAGTCCAAAGATATGGCAGGTCGGAACTTCCTTTTTCAGGGAAAATGAATTGGGAAAGAAAAATGGAAAAATTTTGGAACAAGGTATATAGCAAATATAAAAAAAGCGGTTTTCGGATTTTTGTGGAGAGATATCCGGCTTTGCACGGACTTTTGTCCCTGCTGTATCGTTATCGGCATGCTCAGGTGCTTTGGATTGGACTCATTTAAACCATCTGGTTTAAGTCTCTGGAAAGCCGTATCACCGTGAGCACCGGCTATCATATCATGCACACGGAGATGGATGATCGGATTCCTTTCTGTGCAATCTTTATTGTGCCGTATTTTTTGTGGTTTATTTATATCTTTGCAGGACTGATCTATTTTATGTTTACGAATAAAGAGGACTTCTATAAGGTTAGTCTTTTTCTCTTTATCGGAATGATTGCCAGCCTTGTCATTTGTGAAATCTACCCGAACGGAACCGACTTTCGCCCGGCATACTTAAGCGGGAATAATATCTTTCTACTCATGGTAAAAAGTCTCTATCGAGTCGATACGCCAACCAATGTTTTTCCAAGCATTCATGCCTATAACTCGCTTTGCATGCATATTGCGCTTATGAAAAGTCGTGAGTTAAGAAAAGCAAAGTACGGGAGAGCCGTGCGCCGGTTTTCTTGTTTCCTCTGTATCTTTATCTGTATTGCCACACTGGTCTTGAAGCAGCATTCCGTCCTCGATGTAGGTGGAGCAATCCTTCTTTGTTTTATTACCTACGGCTTTGTCTACGGTTATCCCAGCTTTACGCTTGGAGAGTACTGGGAAAAGACAGCGAAAAGGAATTAAAAGGAAAGAAAGAAGAATAAAAGGAAGAAAGAGGAATAAAAGGAAGAAAGAGGAATAAAAGAAATTAAAAGAGAATAAAGGATAGAAAAGGGTCGAATAAAAATGAAATTTTGGAAAAATGCCGTCGGGCACTTTAAAACAATTACAAAGCATAAGCTCCTCGTGATGCGTTATTGCTTTTCGATAGGCCTATATAAGCAAGGCCTACTGCATGATTTATCAAAGTACAGTTTTACAGAGTTTCGTACAGGGATTCGCTACTACAGAGGCTACAAAAGCCCGAACGGTGTAGAGAGAATCGAGACCGGGACTTCGGAGGCGTGGCTCCATCACAAGGGAAGAAATAAGCATCACTTTGAGTATTGGTGTGACTATGACCTTAAAAATGTGCATAGAATGATTGGCTGCCGTATGCCCTACCGTTATGTGGCGGAAATGTTCTGCGACCGTATTGCGGCGTCCAGGAATTATCAAGGGGAGAAGTATACGGATGCGAGCCCCTATCTTTACTATGAAAAAATGATTGGCAGCCCGCTTATTCACGAGAAGACACGGGAAGAACTGGAATTTCTGCTTCGTCTTTTAAGAGATAAGGGAGAGAAAGAGGCCTTTTCTTATCTTCGGAAAGAAATCAAAAGGAGAAGGAAGGAAAAGGATTTCTTTTAAAAGAAATGGTTTGGATATTATTGTGACTGAGCTAAATATTTATGCTAAGTAATGATTCTGACTGAAGCCCAAGAGAGTAAAGATTTTGTCGGTTGAGGCCAATAACTGTCTTGAAGAAAGCAAAAATTAAGTTTAAAATAAAGTCAACTTATGTTTTAAACTTAATTTTTGGAGGGCAATATGACATACATTCACCGATCTTTGGAAAGAAAGTTTTTGAAAATGAGTTCCGCTTTTAAGGTTGTTATGCTGACGGGGGCGAGACAGGTCGGTAAGTCCACCATGTTGAAAACCTTGGCAAAGAATACGGGTCGGGTCTGTGTCTCTATGGATGACGCGGACATCAGGGAATTGGCAGAGAGGGATCCGAAACTTTTCTTTCAGATGTATAAGCCGCCAATACTGATTGATGAGATTCAGAAGGCTCCGGCTCTCTTTGAACAAATCAAATTACTTTGTGATGAAAGTAGCGAAAGAGGGCAGTTCTGGCTTAGCGGCTCTCAAAGTAAAAAAATGATGAAGCAAGCGGGAGACTCTCTTGCCGGAAGAATCTGTATTCTTAAAATGTTCGGCCTTTCGAAAAAAGAGCTTATCGGGAAAGCGGAGGATATACCGGATGATTACTCCCTTTCCTTTTTTTTAAAAAGAAGTCAACATTATCCCGTAAATACTATTTTGGAAATCTATCAGCAGATTTGGGAAGGCGGAATGCCCGATATGCTTTACATGGATGCCGAGCTTCGACGCAGCTACTGGAATTCTTACGTGGAGGCTTATCTAATGCGGGATGCGGTGGATGATAACGGGATACAGGATACGGAGGGATTCCGTAAATTTTTAAGAGCCTGTGCAGCCTTTACGGGAGAATTGTTAAACTACCACGATCTTGCCAATGCAGCCGGAGTATCCTCCGCTACTGCGAAGGATTGGATTAAAGTATTACAGTCTATGGGAATTATTTTCCTGCTGGAGCCCTTTTATAACAACGAACTTAAGAGAATGATTAAGACACCGAAGCTATATTTCTGTGATACCGGCCTATGTGCCTTTCTTTCTTCTTGGACTAGTCGCGATACGCTCATGAATGGTGCTGCATCCGGACATTATCTTGAGAACTATGTGGTTTCCGAGCTCTTGAAGAATGCTTCTTATGGTGAGAAGAGCCTGAGCCTTAACTTCTATCGGGATACAAATCAGAAAGAGATAGATTTGATTCTGGAGATGAATGGAAGATTGCATGCTTTTGAAATCAAACGTGCAGCTTCCCCGGAGCGAAAAATTATAAAAAGCTTTTCGCTCCTTGAAAAAAGTGGAAAGGAGATGGGAGATGGAGGAATTATCTGTATGGCGGAGAAACCGTTTCCGCTGGATACGTCCCATTTCCTGTTGCCGGTGAATCTACTGTAATAAGAGGGATGGCTCATCAGCTAAAAAATGGACAAAATTGTGAATCAAGATAAAAACGGAGCGACATTAAAACCAAATAGGGATTTTCAACTGGTAATGAGAAAGAAGCATGGTATAATAGCCGTTATGGCAGAAAGAAAATTCATCTCTGAGCAGGAATCACTTTTTACATAAGCGTTATCTTGTTTCAGGGAAAGTAGGAAAAGAGGCTAAAATGAATAGAGTAGGGATAAGAGTAGCGATGTCCGGAGTTCTTCTTTTGACGGTGTGTGCTTTGTCCGCGTGCAAGCCCAGCTACGGAACAAAAGAAACACCGATTATGACCACAGCGGCTCAGGAAGTGGAGATTCCCATGGATTTTGACCAGATTCATAACGATGTTCTGGAAGATATTCAGCCTAAGGATTTCCCGTTTGTGAAGAATCTTGTGATATCCGGCGATAACGGCACGAAGACGGTAGATATTCAGGTGGATATTACGGAAAATGTGAGTGACGAAGCACTTTCCGTGTTCCTCGATAAAGTGATGGCTAACATTGCCAACGAAGCGGCTATTCAAGACTTCCGCTATACGAAGTCAACCGATACGGAGTATGGCAGCTTTTTCCAAAAGTATGCTGTCCACTATACGATTACACAGGATGAGAAAACCGTAAATGATGTTACGGTAAACCCCGGTGAGAAATTCCCGTTTAAGGCATAAAATAAGAGAGACCGATTAGCTATGGAAAATGAGATAAAGAAAAAGATAGAGGGCTTTCACCTCGAGCACTGGCATATCATTGCGCTCGGGCTTATGATTTACGATGCCCTTGCTCTGGGGCTTTCTTATTTAATCGCCCTATGGCTCAGATTTGATTTACGATACAGCATGATAGAACGCCCGTATATGGAGGCATGGGCGGCATTTCTGCCTTTCTATGTCCTCTTTTCTCTGGCGGTTTTTTGGCATCTGAAGCTCTATAAAAGTATCTGGCGCTTTGCAAGTTACTCCGAGCTTCTCAGAGTAAGTCTGGCTACGGTAATTTGCTCCGTCTTTCATATCATCGGAATTACTCTTTTTTTCCGGAGAATGCCGATTTCCTATTATTTTATCGGAGCAATGCTCCAATACTTCGCCGTGCTCGGCATTCGTTTTTCTTACCGCTTTATCCTCTTGATTCGAGGCGTAAGAGCAAAGGGCGTTCAGTCCAGAATTATGATTATCGGTGCAGGCTCTGCAGGACAGATGCTGATTCGGGATATCCAGAGAGCGAGAGAAATAAACGGGGAAGTAGTTTGTATCATTGATGACAATCAAAACAAGTGGGGAAGACTCATTGACAACATTCCGGTTGTAGGGGGAAGAGAAAGCATTTTAGAAGCTGTCGATAAGTTTTCCGTAGATGAAATATTTTTGGCTATCCCTTCCGCGACTGTTGCGCAAAGAAGAGATATTCTGCAGATTTGTAATGAAACAAACTGCGAGCTGAAGAACCTTCCGGGAATGTATCAGCTCGTGACGGGCCAAGTAACGGCTTCCGCCATGCGAAAGGTCTCCGTGGAAGATCTTCTCGGGAGAGATCCCATTTCCGTGGATCTTCAAGAGGTTTTTCAATTTATTCACGGAAAGACCGTGCTTGTCACAGGAGGCGGCGGCAGTATCGGTTCTGAGCTTTGCCGGCAGATTGCAGCGCACAGCCCGAAAGAGCTTATCATCTTTGACGTTTATGAAAATAATGCCTACAGCATCCAGCTGGAGTTAAAGGATCGTTTTCCGAATCTGAAACTCACTGTTCTTATCGGATCGGTGCGGGATTCCCGGAGAATGTTTCAGATATTTAAGGAATATATGCCGGAAATCGTGTATCACGCGGCAGCGCATAAGCACGTGCCCTTAATGGAGGACAGCCCCTGCGAAAGCATCAAGAACAATGCTTTGGGAACCTACAAAACCGCCTATGCGGCTATGGTAAACGGTTGCAAGCGCTTTGTGCTGATTTCCACGGACAAGGCGGTAAATCCTGCCAATATCATGGGAGCAAGCAAACGACTTTGCGAAATGATTATTCAGGCATTTGATAGCAAAATCAAGGCGGGAAGGGCTCAGGACATCCCCCAGCTCTTCACTCATAAGGGTATGGAGAATGCGGATAAGGACGGCACGGGGGCGGTATTTCAGGATATTCATACCGAGTTTGTGGCGGTGCGCTTCGGTAATGTCCTTGGTTCTAACGGCTCCGTCATTCCCATTTTCAAAAAGCAAATCGAAAAGGGAGGCCCGGTAACCGTAACCCATCCCGATATTATCCGTTATTTTATGACCATTCCTGAAGCGGTAGGACTTGTACTGGAAGCCGGAACCTTTGCAAAAGGAGGAGAAATCTTTGTCCTTGACATGGGAAGCCCGGTTAAAATCGATACTTTAGCTAGAAACTTGATTCGTCTTTCCGGCTTTAAACCGGATGTCGATATCAAGATAGAATACAGCGGACTCCGTCCGGGAGAAAAGCTTTATGAAGAAAAACTAATGGCGGAGGAAGGGCTGGCAAAGACCTCCAATGAGCGAATTCACATCGGAAAGCCCTTAAGCTTCGATATTGATGCCTTCCTTGGTAAGGTGGATGATTTAATGGAAGCGGCTTACAAGAATAAGGACGATATCCGGGAAATGGTGAAGGAGATTGTGGGAACCTATAAGCCGGTGGAGGAAAGCAATGAAAGATTCAAGTAGGACAGAAGATAAGAATTATAGGAATATACCATTTAGTCCGCCGGATATCTCGGATCTCGAAATAGAAGAGGTTGTTAAAACGCTACAATCAGGGTGGATTACCACTGGACCCAGAACAAAAGAGCTTGAAAAAAATTTGGCTAATTATTGTTCGACATCAAAGATGGTATGTCTAAATTCTGCAACTGCCGCAGAAGAACTAAATTTTAGAATCTGTGGTATTGGAGAAGGAGATGAAGTTATTGTTCCTGCTTTTACTTATTCTGCAACAGCTTCTGCGGCTATTCACTGTGGAGCTACAGTGAAGTTTGTGGATATCCAAAAGGATGGTAATTATGTTAATCATATGCCTGAGATGGACTATGAGAAGGTGGCTGAGGCTATTACACATAAAACTAAGGCGATAGTGGCGGTAGATATAGCAGGGATTGTAGCCGATTATGAACGATTATTTCAGATTGTAGAAGAGAAAAGAAATCTTTTTACGCCTGGAGGAAATACTAATCTTGGGAAAAGAATTCAAAAGTCACTTGGTAGAACATTAATATTTGCCGATGCGGCGCATTCTCTTGGTGCTAGTTATAAAGATAAGATGACCGGAAGCATAGCTGACTTTACAGATTTTTCCTTCCATGCTGTAAAAAATTTTACGACTGCTGAAGGAGGAGCTGCTACTTGGAAAGATATACAGGGTATTGATAACGAAGAAATATATCATCAATATCAATTATATAGCTTACATGGACAGAGCAAAGATGCATTAGCAAAAACACAGCTTGGAGCTTGGGAGTACGATATTGAGGGTCCGTGGTATAAGTGTAATATAACAGATATAATGGCCGCTATAGGTTTAAAGCAATTAGAGAGGTATCCGGAGTTAATGCAAAGAAGAAAGGGTATTATAAAAAAATATGATTCTGCATGCGATAATCTTGGGGTAAGGCATCTGATACACTATACGGATTCAATAAAATCTTCAGGGCATTTATATCTTACAAGAATCCCGGGGGCTGATGATAGTGTGCGTAGGGAGATTATGATTAAGCTTGCAGAAAGAGGAGTGAATACTAATGTTCACTATAAACCATTACCAATGATGACGGCTTATAAGAATTTGGGGTGGGATATTAAGGATTTTCCTAATTCCTATGATTATTATGCAAACTTGATAAGCTTACCGTTACATACAAAGTTATCCGATGAAGATATAGACTATGTAATATCTAATTTTAGTGATGTTGTTAAAGGCTACATTTAGGAAAGAATAATACAAATGTTTTTAAGAGAATGGAATGATTTACCAAATTTCATGAAATGCAAAGAAGTAAGACCTTATTATGAGGGGCTAAGAAGGAGAAGGCTTCAGCTGATGTTAAAGCGCCTGTTTGATTTGTTGATGGCGATTGTTATGATTACTTTTTTTTCTATACCTATGATAATTGTAGCTATTATTATCAAAATGGATTCTCAAGGACCTATTTTTTTTAGACAGGAGAGAGTTACTCTATATGGAGAAATCTTCAAGATACATAAGTTTCGCACCATGGTAAATGGAGCTGAAAAACTAGGGTCTGGAGTAACGGTTAAGGTGGATCCAAGAGTGACGAAAGTTGGAAGGGTACTTCGTAAATATAGGATAGATGAAATCCCTCAGCTAATAGACATTATTTTGGGAAAAATGAGTTTTGTGGGAACTCGGCCTGAGATACCGAAGTATGTCAAGAAATATTCGAAAGAAATGTATGCAACACTTTTAATGCCGGCCGGTATAACTAGTGAAGCAAGTATTAGATTTAAGGATGAAAGTGAATTGTTGAATGGTGCAGAGGATATCGATAAGTTGTATGAGGTGCAGATTCTTCCTGAAAAAATGAAATGGAATTTGAAACAAATAAAAAATTATAGTCTTTTGGGAGATGGTTTGACTTTGTTGAGAACTGTAGTTGCAATACTAAGATGAGAAGATGTGTTGAAACCTACATAAATAGAGTTACTGAAAATTGATTGGTGTTTTTTATATTAGGAGAGGAAGTAAGAAACGTAGGATGAAAAGAATAGTTTTACTTGATCATTATACCGGAAGTCCTGAAATGGGAATGGAATTTAGACCATATTATATGGCTAAAGAATGGATTAAACTTGGTTATGATGTGCGTATTGTAGGTGGAGATTATTCTCATCTAAGAATAAGGAACCCGGAAGTAAGTAAAGACTTTGTAAATGAAGAAATAGATGGAATTCATTATACATGGGTAAGGACTGGAAGATATAAAGGAAACGGAATTGGAAGAGCTTTATCAATGATTCGTTTTGTTGGAAAAATATTTTTTAATGCAAAAAAATTGGTAAAACTATGGAAACCGGATGTGGTTATTGCATCTTCTACATATCCCTTAGATACGTACGCTGCTCAGAGAATGAAGAAGCTTTGTGGTTGTAAGGTGATTCACGAAATACACGATATGTGGCCTGCTGTTCTCATTGGGATTTTTGGAATGAAAAAGAGTCACCCCTTTGTACAGTGGATGCAAATTGCTGAGAATTCCTTTTGCAAAAATTCAGATTATATTGTTTCATTACAACCTAATACAAAAACGTATCTTCTAAAGCATGGAATGGCTCCTGAAAAGTGGAGAAATATTAATAATGGTGTTGTACTCTCAGAGTGGGAAAACCCTCAATCTATACCTGATTTACACAAAAATGAGTTTGATAGACTGCATAACGAAGGGAAGTTTGTAATTGTTTTTTTTGGTACGATTTCCAAATCTTATGCTTTGGACTATTTAATTAAGGCGCTTCAGAAATTAAATAATGAAAAGATAGCTGCCGTCATTATAGGAGATGAAAACGGCTATCAAAAGCATTTAAGGGAGCTATCCCAAAAACAATTGGCAGACAATTTTATTTTTCTTCCAAAGGTATCAAAACTTGCTATT
>CAUSIX010000013.1:0-12809 GCA_963531555.1 uncultured Oribacterium sp. | reverse complement strand
TTCATGAAGACTGTCCATGACATTTTTCCATATTTTCCCGGCATAAGTAGCTCCATAAATTCCGGGCATTTCCACCGGCATATCATGGCCCACCCATACCGCCATACTGTAGTACTTGGTGTAACCGCAGAACCAGGTATCCTTCGAGCCGTTACTGGTTCCCGTCTTTCCGGCAGCAGGCATATCGTTTTTCAGCTGTAAACCTCGACCGGTTCCATACTCCGTACTCATTGTTCCTTTCAAAATATCCGTCATGATGAAAGCTGTGTCTTCACTGTAAACCTGTGTGCTTTTTAGTGTTCTTTCATCAGCGACCACGCCGTCCTTTTCCGATTCTATCTTCAAGATACAGCTCTTTCCATCGTATAGGCCGCCATTAGCCAGCGTGGAGTACCCTTTTGCCATATCCACAATACGCAGACCGTTCGTAAAGCCGCCGATAGAAACAGCAAGTGCATCATAATCTTTAGGGCTAATTCCCAGAAAATGCATTTTTTCCAAATATTCCAAGCCGTTTTTAACGCCAACCTTCTCTAAAACTTGCCATGCCACCGTGTTTAAGGAACGATTCGTTGCCTCTCTAAGGCTAACTTTTCCATAGTAATTTCCTCCGGAGTTGGATGGTCCGTCATCCCACTTATGATCGTCAATGAGACTTGACGCACGAAACCAGCCGAGGTCCAAAGCAGGTGCATAATCCAGTAGCGGCTTTATAGAGGAGCCCGGTTGACGGAAGCTCAGATATGCACGGTTATACTTATCTTCCGTGCCTCGTCCTCCGATTGTTGCCACGACATAACCGCTTTTATTGTCTATAATGACCGCCGCTCCCTGCATGGAGAACTTTCCGTTTTCCTGCAAATCCGTGAATTTCGATAAACTCTTGTCCAATAATTCCTGCGCTTTTGCCTGGATTTCCGGATTCAGAGAAGTGTAGATTGTATATCCCCCGCTACGAAGCTCACGATTATAAAGAGCATAACTTTCCTCATATCGGTCCTGATAGTTTTCTTTCTCCGTCTGATTGGCAAAATGATAAGTGAAGGGAAAGTGATTGACTTCCATCATTCTGATGGTCGCCGCATATAAGGCATAAGAATTCAGATAATCCTCATCTGTCGATTTTTGCGAATTCTTTGAAATCTGAAGCGGAGCGGAAACCGCTTTTTCATACTCCGATGCGCTGAGATACCCTACAATCTGCATGGATTTCAGTACTTGATTCCGCTTTTTTTCCGCCCTGTCAGGGTGCCGTACAGGTTCATACCGGGAGGGGGCATTGGAAATTCCGGCAAGAGTTGCCGCCTCATCCACCGTCAAATCTTTTGCCGATTTATCAAAATAATATTGGCTTGCAGCCTCTACCCCGTAACAATTATTTCCATAGAAATTCGTATTGCAATAAATTTCCATGATATCCTCTTTGGAATATTTTTTTTCCAGCTCCTGTGCCAAAATCATTTCCACAATTTTACGGGCATAGGTTCTCTCCGAGCTCAAAAAAGTATTTTTGACTACCTGTTGGGTAATTGTCGAACCTCCCTGCGTTATCTTTCCCCTATTTTTCAACAGCTGCAAAAATGCACGTAGAGTCGCTTTATAATCCACTCCGTGGTGGCTCATAAACTTACGGTCCTCCTGTGCGATATAGGCATGCTGAAGGTTGGGCGAAATCTGATCAATGCTGTCATACACAAAATGTCCGGCATTGATAGTTCCCAGCGTCTTTCCTTCGTAATCCAAAACCAGAGTATCGGATCTTTTTGTCAAGTCCTTCAGATTACTTCCGGCAAGCTTTTCATTCGCACTTTTACGCAGTCTGTTTAATTCCGGGCGAACAAAGAAAAAAAAGCCTAGCAAAGACAGAATTGTTAATATAGCAAATAAAGAAAGCATGAGTTTCCCGAAAAAACGGAATACGGAGAATTTTTTCCTTCTTCTTGCTCTTCCCTTTCTACTTTCTTCTCTCATTTTCACCCTCTCCCTTTGCTATCTTTTAGACAGCGTATATTTTCCACCAATTCTTTTTAAGAACAAATTCGGCACAAAGCCCATGAGACTCTGTGCCGATTACGAAATTATGTCAACGAAAACGTTCGAAAAGCTCAGTCCTCTTACTTTGCGTAGTCCACCGCCCTTGACTCTCGAATAATATTCACCTTGATGACCCCGGGATATTGCATTTGATCCTGAATCTGTTTGGAAATATTCCTTGCCATAATAGTCATATCATCATCGCTGACCTCTTCCGGCACAACCATGATTCTTACTTCACGACCTGCCTGTACTGCAAAGGACTTTTCCACTCCCTGATAAGAGTTGGCAATCTCTTCCAGCTCCTTAAGACGATTGGTATACGTCTCCAAAGACTTCCTTCTTGCTCCCGGTCTCGCTGCAGAAATAGCATCCGCCGCCGCAACAATAAAGGAAATCATCGAACTGGGCTCTGTTCCGCCGTGATGAGATGCCACCGCATTGATTACCACCTCGGGCTCGTGGTATTTCTGACAAAGTTCAATCCCGAGATCCACATGACTGCCCTCCACCTCGTGATCTATCGCTTTTCCGATATCATGAAGCAGACCTGCACGCTTGGCAAGGCGGGTATCCAGACCGAGTTCCTGTGCCAATAAGCCGGAAATCTGTGCAACCTCCATAGAATGCTGTAGAGCATTCTGCCCGAAAGAAGTACGGAACTTCATTCTCCCTAAAAGAAAAACGAGCTCCGGATGTATTCCGTGTAGTCCAAGCTCCAAAGTAGCCGACTCTCCTTCTTCTTTTATGGTATCGTTAACTTCTTTCCTGCTCTTCTCTACCACTTCTTCGATCCGAGTCGGATGAATTCTTCCGTCTACAATCAGTTTTTCCAGTGCAATACGGGCAACTTCCCTGCGAACCGGATCAAAGCCGGAAAGCACTACCGCTTCGGGAGTATCGTCAATAATCAATTCCACTCCCGTCAGCTGCTCCAGCGTACGAATATTTCTACCCTCTCGACCGATAATGCGTCCCTTCATCTCATCGTTCGGTAACTGCACTACAGAAACTGTAGACTCGGTCACCTGATCCGCAGCACAGCGCTGGATTGCTTCTACAATATATTCTCTCGCCGTTTTTTCCGCTTCTTCCTTCGCTCTCGCATCATACTCTCTAATGATGAGAGCGGTATCATGTTTTATGCTGTCTTCAACAGAATGCAGTAACTCCTGCTTTGCCTGATCTTTGGTCAGTCCTGAAACTCTTTCCAGCTCCACCAGCTTTTGCTTTTGGATTTGCTCAATCTCTTCTTCTCGGCTCTCCAGTCCTTCTTCCTTTTTCAAAAGCTCGGATTCCTTTCGTTCCAAGCTTGCCGCCTTCTTCTCGGAGCTTTCTTCCCTCTTTAATATTCTTCGCTCCAGCTCTGTAACTTCTTTTCTTCTGTCCTTTAATTCCTTATCCAGATCATTCTTTGCTTTTAACGCTTCTTCCTTTGCTTCCAGTAAGGCTTCTCTTTTTTTGTTTTCTGCTGTTCTAATGGCATCATCAATGATTTCTCTGGACTTTTCTTCAGCGCTTCCTACCGTTTTCGCATACATAGACCGCTCTTTATTCTGTCCAAGGATAAACATGATGATTCCCACAACAACTGCCACAACTATAACTATGGCCATTTCCAATGGGGTCACGGTTTATACCTCCTTAAATATTCCTTTGTTAATGTACAAATATGTGAAGCAATTATTTTCTTGCGAAATGTCAGATTCCATATTCATCATTTTAACATATTTATTCTAAAGTATCGGAAAACAAGTGTCAACGAAAGCTTGCAGGAATTCGAAGATTGACTTCCTGTGCATCTCTTTATTCCTGAAATAAACTCATCATTTTCCCGGAAAGCTTTTCTCCTATCCCCATAATATTGTTCATAAAGAGAATCTCCTGTATTCCCTTTTCCCTGATAAGAGAGGGAAGCTTCTTTTCGTAATAACGATAATCCACCACATAGATATTTTTATAGTGTCGAGCCAAAAACGGTACAAAAGCATTGGCATAAGAATCCTTTATAATGAGAAGATTTTTTTCTCCGTTTTCATTATGAATTTCCACGTAAGGATGATCTCCAAGCATGAAGCAATTGTATTTATTACCGGGAAGCATAGAAGAGGCATCATTAATCAGCATGGCATCCCCCTCCTTCCCATCCGCATTTTGAAAATGCATGGAATTAACCGGTCCGGTATAGGCAACTACAGTGTCCGGATTTTCCTTCAAAGCTTCAGGCCTATTCATATAAAAATAAAAGGTCCCGTAAAAATCCCCATATTCCGTTTTTGTGAATTTGTCCAGAGAAAAAGCATTTATTCCTCTTTTTTTACAATATTCCCGGTAAGCATAATATGCCCCAAGCTGTGTCCAATGATGATCCGTTCGGAAATAGATATACTCCTTTCTATGCTCGTAAAGAGAGGGGAAAACGTCTATCGTGTGAATCTTCTTATTCATCAGACTATACGTATAGGAAATGGCCTGATCCATACCGGAAGAAGCCAGCTTTTCCTGTGTTTTCGGATCCAAAAGCACACCGAAAGAATTGGGAACCATTATGGTACTGACTTCCAAATCCGGATAAAGACTCTTCACCGTATTTAAGAGAGAAGCATAGCTTCTCACTCCCTTTTCACTGAAATAATAAAGTTCAAAGGCCTCTTTTCCGCTAAGATAAACGCTACCCGCTGTTTCTCCCGTAAGTTCCACATCCGTGTCCGCCTTTTGGATTTCCAGATTTCCTTCCGCATCCGTTTCAAAGTTCGGCTTTTTTTCTGAAGAGGGCTTCTCCTGTGCTTCCGCTTCTTTCTCCTTTTCCGAATGAGCTTCCCCTTCCTTATCCGCAGTTTTTTCTCCTGCCTCGTTGCTCCGCACTCCCGCAGTTTCTCCCGTAAGTTCTTCCGTGCTCTCCTCTTGCTCTTTTACGGAAAATGTCTCTGCCACCTCTCCTTCCTCCGGGATACTCTCTTTTTCCTTTTTCCCGTCGCCGTACAGAACTTCTCCTTGCAAACCGTACAGCCCCTTCACTTTTCCGTCCAAGTTCAGCCACTCTTCCTTCCCCGGGTAGCTATCCTGATACCAAGCGGCTATTTCCTGAAAATAGCTTCCTTTCAGAATTCCTGCTACGGATATTTTCGGAAATTTCTTTAGTTCTCGCTTTTCTTCAACGGAATACTGCTTACGAAGAGGAAGAAAAAGCCCTATTCCGAACAAAAGAAAGAGAAATAGGAGAATCGAGGCAACAGAAAGCGCCTCATAAATACTTCCTTTCTCTTTATCCCATTTCATATTTTCCCCCATCTCTTTCCTAAGAATCCTGCTTTAAAAATACAAGATTTGATTTTCAAAATACCCAACGTCCAAAAATGCCTATTCTGTTTTTAAAATAATAAACATTGAAAAACGACTATTCTGTTTTTAAAATAATAAACATCCAAAAACGACTATCCGTTTATCAAAGAAAAGTTTAGCATTTCTCCTAAAACTGATTATAAAGGAAGGGCGTATAGCTCTGTCCGACCATGGCGGAAAAGGAAATTGCCAAAGCCGCTAAAGCCAGTAAAATCTTAAAAAGATAATAGATATGCTCCCCGTGGTCCAAGAGAAAAATCTTCCACTTCGTCTTTCTTTGAATTTTCTTTAAGGCAAGAATGTGACGCTTATGCTCCTCTTCCGATAGTAACACTGTACCTTTGGGCTCGACTTTTTCGGAAGCCTTCTCCGTAACTTTCGGATCTCCCTCTTCGGAAGTCTCTCCCGTACCATTCGGCTCCACTCCTTTGGAAGTCTCCTCTGCACCTTCCGGCTCTACTTCTTCAGAAGTCTCTTCTATGCCTTCCGGCTCTACTTCCTCGTCATTCTCTTCCATGCCGTAGAATCCTTCTTCCTCTTTCTTTCCTTTCCTCTCTTTTCTGATTCGTCCACGCATCATAAGATCCGCCCAGGAGGTGTCCAGCCTTTTAAAAAAAGAGCTCGAAAAAAGGACGGCTAAGAGAAAGAGAAAAATATGATTTCGCAATAAAAGCAGGCTTTTCTCATCGGAAAACGCTTGCACATTACGGAATAAATGTGCTTTTAGAACATTTTTTATCGCAGAAAAATCCCGGTAGCGGAAAAAAATCCAGGAAATGTAGATCACAAGTAAAGTATAGACGTGAAGAATCGGCGTTTTCAGCCCGGCAAGAAAACGAAGTATCTTTTTTGTCTTTCCTACTGCGCACCGCGCTTTTCCAAAAGCTATAACTTTCTTTCCCATGAGTTCCAAAACAATCAGCACAAAGAAATAAAATCCCCAGAGAATAAAATTAAAGCTTGCGCCATGCCAGATTCCTGTAAGAATCCAAATAAGTAAAAGGTTCAATACCCTTCTTCCGAAAGAAAGACGATTTCCGCCCAAAGGGATATAGATATAATCTCTGAAAAACAGAGACAGGGAAATGTGCCACCTCCTCCAAAAATCTCGAACAGTTCTTGCTTCATAGGGATAATGAAAGTTCTCCGGAATGGTAAAGCCCGCCATTTCTCCCAAACCTATCGCCATATCCGGATAAGCTGAAAAATCCAGATAAATCTGAAGCATAAAGGAAAGGCCGGAGAAAAAAACGGCTATAAAGGAAGGAAGTACCCCTCCCGAAAGTCCATTAGCCTCTTCCGGGCTCAGGAAGGAATTGGATAGCTGTCCCAAGGCATCGGCGAGAATCAGCTTCTTCCACAGGCCGAAAGAAAAACGGAATAATGCGCGGGAAAGTCGCGTAAAATTCCATTCCCTAGCAAGGATTTCCTCCCGCATATCTTTATAACGAAGAATCGGTCCCTGCGAAAGAACCGGAAATGCAAAAGCATAGAGTGCAAAATGGAACAAACTCTCCTCTGCATTACCTTCCTTTCTGCAATCCGAAAGGTAGGAAATAAAACGAAAGGTATAGAAGGAAATCCCGAAAGGCATAAAGCCTTTTAGCCATAGAGGAAGTGATGAAAAATAGATGCTGTATTTAAAGAAAAGAAGCGGTAGTAGGAGTATTAGAATCGAAAACGCAAAATAACGCTTACTCTTCTCATGAATCCGTTTCCCGACCGCAAAACTATAAAGCATAAGTGCCGTCAATATCAGTAGAGAAATGAGCCCCTGAGAAGACAGGAAAAGAAGGGAAAAGAAAAGGAAAATCCCATTCTCTCTCTTATTTTCCCTTTGTAAAAAAGAACTATCAGCTGTTTTTTTTCTGATACTCAGAATAAATGAAAAGACCAGAAATAAGGGCAGAAAGCCTCCCACAAATATCATTTCCGAAAATTGCATATTTCCCTCATACTCTATCCGCTCTAAGCGCTTTATCTACTTAATTCTTGCAAAGCCTCCAAAAATCCGTTATACTTCTACTGCTTCGGGGGCGATGAAGCTTGGGCCCCACGCAATGAGAGATACCGAACCGTGTCAGGATGGGAACATAGCAGCACTAAGGTAAGCCTTTCATGTGCCGTGGGTAATCCTGGGTGGAGTTCCCGGAGCTTTTTTATCCTATTCTATATACTCTTTTCCCGTTCTCTTCCGTCTTCCGAATGACTTCTTCTACGGAAATCCCCTTCAGCTCCGCTAAAAATTCCGCTACATATCTTAGATTTCCGGAATAATTTCTTGTCCCTCTTACAGGAACCGGTGCCATATAAGGGCAATCCGTCTCCAGAACGATATGTTTAAGAGGAATCTCTTCCGCAACCTTTTTCAACTTTTTGGCATTCGCAAAGGTCAGTACGCCCCCAATACCGATCATCATTCCTAAAGAAATAAAATCTTTTGCAACTTCGATAGGATAAGAAAAACAGTGAATTATTCCTCCATTTACATAGCCCTTTTGATCTCGTATGATGCGGAAAGTATCTAAAGCCGCATCTCGAGAATGGATGACCACGGGAAGATTTCTTTTTTTCGCCAACTCCAGCATCGTAATAAAGCATTCCTTCTGTACTTTCGGTTCCGGATTAAAGTTGTCCGCTACTTCTTCTCCCCGCTTCTTTCTTTCCTCATCCCTCTCTTTTTCCACTACAGTTCGTTTATCCAGTCTATAATAATCCAGCCCGATTTCTCCAAGCGCGAGAACCTCTTTACAAAAGGTAAGTAACTCCAGCTTATCCAATCCTTCAGAGCTTAATTCCGCTGCATTTTCAGGATGAAAACCTACTGCGGAATGAACGGCAAGAGAAGAGCCGACATGGTTCTTCGCAAGCTTTACGGCTTTTTCAGAGCTCTCCAAATTATAACCGATTTCACAAATCCTATTCACGCCCTCTTCCGGTAGCTTCTTGAAAATCTCTTCTCTATCTTGATCAAAGCTCTCATCATTATAATGACAATGGGTATCGAAAATCATCTTTTCTCCCTTCCCTTATGCCGTAATCTTTGCACCGAGGTAAATCAGCATATAGAAAAAGCTCAGGTGCAGAGGATAATAAATATAGAGGAATCTCCCCAACGGAATTCTTCCCTTCTCTCCGTTATAGAAAAAAATCGGAAGAAAACTGATTGCTGCAGCTCCGAAATTTCCCAAAGAGAGAAGTATCGAGAAAAATACCCCTGAACAAATTCTAAGAGTCTTCTCTTTACGAAAATTATAAAGAGCCGCAATCATAAAGATACCTAAGGCTCCGTAATCACAGCGCAAAATCTCCGCAACAGCTGCACAAAGCACTACACTTGCCCATTTCAAAATTGGCTTTCTCCGAAATTTTTTCATAAGGAACATGGTAAAAATCCCCAAAGCCAAGGTAAACCCTATATTTTGCGCCGTAAAATCAAACCATTTATTGAATAAACAAAGGTCAAAGGGAATTTCCGAGACAATTCCCATCAGAAGAACGCGAAGAAAATATTTTTTTCTATCCTTGGTATGAATAAACCCCTCTGTTAAGAGAAAGGCGAAAATAGGGAAGGCCAGCCTTCCTACAGTGCGGAAAAAATGATACAGCCGCATAAGTTGCATCCCTTTTTCCGTGGCAATCGCCATCTCATGATATTCCTGTACAAAGCCGTAAAGCTGTCCGTTGTAGATTACGACAGCGGCGTAATGATCTATGGTCATGGAAACAAGGGCAAGAAGCTTCAACAAATCCGCTGAAACTCCTCCCCCTTTTTTCTTCGTGTCCACTGCATAAAGACCGGTCATATTATGCAATATCCGATCCTGCCGGCATATCCCGTAAAGAAGTCATAAGAGATAAAACCTCTTCTCCCTCTTCTTCAAAAGCCGCTGACAGAAGCATACCCTGCGACTCATAGCCGGCTATCATTCTGGGCTTTAAGTTCACAAGAACCATGACTTTTTTTCCAACCAGTTCTTCCGGACGGTAGGCCGACTTAATACCGGAAAGAATCTGACGAACCTCCTCTCCAACCTGCACCTTAAAGAGAAGAAGCTTTTTGGACTTCTTCACTTCTTCCGCATGAAGAATCTTTCCGATACGGAAATCCAGCTTTTCAAAGTCTTCATAACTTACTTCCGCTTTATAAGGAAGTACTACCGGATGAGGATCTCTCTCTGCATCGCCTTCCGCTGCAGGCTCGGATTCGGCACTCTTATCTCCCTCTTTCTTCCCGGACTTTTCTTCTTCCAAAGCAGCCTTTTGAATCTGCTCTTCCGTAATTTTCTCCACTTCCTTCTCTATTTCCTTCCAGTCTTTTCTGTCAAATAAAGTCGAAGGATTCTCGGAAACCCGCATCCCGGATGGATAGAGCCCGAACTGACCAAGCTGTTCAAAAGCTCTTTTTTCGGCCGAAAGCTCATCCAAAATCGTCTTGGCCGTATCCGGCATAAAACTCTCCAAGAGAGAAGCCCCTATCACGATGGCCTCCGTCAGGTTATACAGCACAGTTTTAAGACGAGGTGCAAGTTCCTCTTCTCTCGCCAAAATCCAAGGCTCCGTTTCATCAATATATTTGTTGGAACGTCTAAATATCTCGAAAATAGCAGTCAAGGCATCCGAAACCCTGTGTTCTTCCATTTTTTCCACGGCAAGCTTAGCCTGAGAAAGTACCGTATTCTTTAAATCCTCATCCACCGGATCTGTGGCTGGCGTTTTTTCTACTATTCCCTCGAAATACTTATTGCTCATCGCAATGGTACGCTTTACAAGGTTTCCTAAGATATTTGCAAGCTGAGAATTATAGCGTTCTACCATAAGCTCCCAAGAGATTACACCGTCATTTTCAAAGGGCATCTCGTGAAGAACAAAGAAACGAACCGCATCCACACCAAAGAGGTGAACAAGGTCATCCGCATAAATTACGTTTCCTCTGGATTTGGACATCTTCGTGCCTTCCTCTGCATTCCCTGCTGCCGTGAGAAGCCAAGGGTGACCGAATACCTGCTTCGGAAGCGGAATATCGAGGCTCATCAGGAAAATAGGCCAATATATCGTATGAAAGCGAACAATATCTTTCCCAATCAAATGAAGATCTGCCGGCCAATATTTCTTATATCTCTCTCCATGCTCTCCATCCGTGTCATACCCTATACCGGTGATATAGTTTGTGAGTGCATCGAGCCAGACATATACTACATTTTTCTCATCAAAATCTACAGGAATCCCCCAGGTAAAAGAAGAACGGGAAACACAAAGATCCTGTAATCCCGGCTTTAAGAAGTTATTTACCATCTCATTCTTTCTGGAAACCGGCTGAATAAACTCGGGATGCGTCTCGATATGTTCCATTAAGCGATCCGCATACTTGGACATCTTAAAGAAGTACGCATCTTCAGCAGCTCTTTCCACCGGTCTTCCGCAATCCGGACATTTTCCGTCTACAAGTTGCGTATCCGTCCAAAAAGACTCACAAGGCGTGCAATACCATCCCTCATATTTTCCCTTGTAGATATCTCCTTTTTCATACATCTTACGAAACATCTTCTGAACCTGTTTTTCATGATAGGGTTCCGTTGTACGCATAAATTTATCATAGGAGGTATTCATCAGATCCCAAATCGTCTTAATCTCTCCTACTACCTCATCCACGAACTGCTTCGGTGTCTTTCCGGCCTCCTTCGCCTTACCCTCTATCTTCTGTCCATGCTCGTCAGTACCGGTCATAAAGAATACATCATAGCCTTCGTAGCGCTTAAATCGAGCCATCGCATCCGCGAGAATAATTTCATAGGTATTTCCAATATGCGGTTTTCCCGATGCATAGGCAATCGCCGTGGTAATATAATAAGGCTTTTTTTCCATAGACTCTCCTTCTTTAACTGAACAAATGGATATGAACATTCCTAGTCTAGCATAGATTTTCCTCTAGTCAACGATAGACAAAGAAAAAGAGCAGTTCCGCCCGTGCGGATTTCTGCTCTTTTGTCAAAGCTTATAAAATGTTTACGCTGTAAAGCGCTTTTCTTCGTAAAATGCTTATTTCTTAAATCATCCGCTGCCGAATGGGAACTACTTTGCTTATTCAGCGCTCTTCGCTACCTCGTCCTTCACTTCTTCCACTTTCTCGAGCACATCATTCTTTACCGTCTCTGCCTTCTCGAGAGTAGCATCCTTCACCTCGCCTGCCTTTGCCGCCACTTCTTCCGCCTCTGCCTTCACTTTGTCCACTTGTGCCTCTACACCGGCTTTCAAAGCCTTCAGCTTGTCCTGATACTCCAAGATCTTCGCCTGTGAAGCATGAATCTCATCCACCAAGTCCTGATAACCCGCGCCCGCCGCCTGATGGAACTCTTCAAAGTACTTCTTTCCAATCTTCGCATAAACAGCGCTAATCTTTCTTTCCTCGTCATGAATCTGTGAATTTAACTTCGTGGTATCCGCAAAATCCTTACCTTTCTGCATCACGTCCTGACTTGCATCGGAAATCTTCTTTCCCAATTCATCAAAAAACCCCATAATCTGCCTCCTTTTACATTTTTTTCTATTCTACCATCTTTCTATTTCCGCCACAATTCTATTTTAAAAAAGATATCTCATGTTTCGCCTATGACACTTGTTAAGATAAAAAGAGTCTGCACGGAACTCTCTGAAACTCCATGCAGACTCTCTCTTCTCTTGTTAAATTCGTTTTCCACGCGGCGTTCTGAGAGTAACCGTCCAGGGACTCGTTCTTTCAAAACACTGTGCAAACTACTTTCTGTTGAATGCGCCAAATCCCGGATAGTAAGCCGCCTCGCCAAGCTCTTCCTCGATACGAAGAAGCTGGTTGTACTTTGCCACTCTCTCGGAACGGGAAGGAGCACCGGTCTTAATCTGGCAGGTATTAAGAGCGACAGCCAGGTCAGCAATCGTGGTATCCTCCGTCTCACCGGAACGATGGGATGCAATTGCGGTATAACCTGCCTTGTGTGCCATCTTGATGGCCTCTAAGGTCTCGGAAACGGAACCGATCTGGTTTAACTTAATAAGAATGGAATTTCCGCATCCCAGCTTGATTCCCTTGGAAAGACGCTCAGTGTTGGTTACGAAGAGGTCATCCCCAACGAGCTGCACTTTGTCGCCAAGCTCCTTGGTCATCTTCTCCCATCCTTCCCAGTCTTCCTCATCGAGTCCATCCTCGATAGAGTAAATCGGGTACTTCTCAATCAGAGACTTCCAGTGTGCAATAAGCTCATCGGAGGTAAAATCCTTACCGGACTTCGGCTGATGATAGAAGCCCTTTCCTTTTTCGCTCTTCCACTCGGAGGAAGCGGCATCCATAGCCAGAACAAAGTCCTTACCCGGCTCATACCCTGCTGCCTTGATCGCCTTTAAGATGTGCTCAATGGTATCCTCATCGGAAGCCAAGTTCGGTGCGAAACCGCCCTCAT
>CAUSIX010000012.1:0-13420 GCA_963531555.1 uncultured Oribacterium sp. | reverse complement strand
GTCTGCAAGAGTATAGCAAAAAATAAAGGGGGTGGCAAGGGGGAAAATGGGACTTTGAAAAATACAGAAAATGGGACTTTGAAAAATACAGCTGTAAAGTTCTTATAATGCTGCGCAGTCCTGAAAGGGGGTAATCTGAGCCCGTCAGCACTTGCTGAAAGCAAGCATAGCGTAGCTTGAAGCTTAGTGCTGCTACGAGGCGAGGTTAGCGGGAGCGTGCCCCATTTCAGGACTGCGTAGCATTAAAAACAGCTTTATTTTCAAATCTCACTCATCCCACCCTTCTTTTGGCATGAGGAAGGCGAGCATGGTCTTCTCTTCTCCGTCTTTCAGTTTTATATCGTCCAAGTGTGTCTGCTTGGGGAAGTTCATGCTGTCCTCGGACTCCACAAGGAGCCAGTTTACCCCGGCGTGCCGTGCGTCTTCCAAGGCATCCTGCCTGTCTTTTCCCTCTCCGAAGCATCCTTCCAAATCAATCACATCCACTCTATAGCCTTCTTCTTTTTTCCGTATAATTGCCGGATAATAATACGTCATTTTATTTCCTTCTTTCTACCCTTTTTACTCCTGACGAAGACTGTGCACAGCGCACATTGCCCCGTTTACTGCCGCTCATTCCTTTATTCTGCCGCTGATTTTATTTTGCATTCTCTTCCTATATTGATTCGGACTTTCACCCATAATGGTTCTGAAGGTCTTTATGAAGTTACCCTGATTATGAAAGCCTGTATTTTTCGCAATATCCACTATCTTTTCCTCGGAATGAAGCATGAAGTCCGTTGCCTTCTTCACCCGGTAGCGATTGAGATACTCCAGCGGAGATACCCCGACATGATTCCCGAAAAAGCGGGTAAAATATTGCTCATTTAAACGACAAAGAGACGCAAGGTCACGAATATAGAGCTTTTCCTGATAATGCTCTTCCATATATAAAAGACAATCCTTTAACAGTTCCGCCTTCTTTTCCTCCAACGGACAGCTATCCAAAATCAGCCCCATTCCTTCCAAAATCGCAAAAAGATGTAAGAGTTCTCCGCGAATATGCATAAAATCCGCCAAGACACGCAAACTGTATTTTTTCACGGACTCTATATTCGCTTCCTTCTCTCCGTGCTTATGAAAATACTGCACCATACGAGAGAAAATCTGCGTCAACTCTATAAACCCCATATCATTCAAGCTGATATTTTCCGGAAAAAACCGTCTTTCCTCGCGTAAAGGAGCAAAAAATCGTTGTTCAAGAAGATCATTTTCCCCAAAATAAAAATCCTCCAGGCGAAAACATAGAGAATGCTCCACCGCCTTATTCGATGTGGCATAAAGTCTATGAAAACATCCCTTAGGAATAAAATAAAGACATTCCTCTTTAATCAGCTTTTCCTTCAGATTGACGTAAAGTTGAAACTCGCCTTCCTGAAAATAAATCAACTCGTCATAATCGTGCCATTCAGCTTCTACCGCAAGCCGCTCCTTCTTTCCGCTGACACTGCTGTATAAAACAGGGAAACCTATAGAAGAGGTCGCGCTTTTCTCTGTTTTCATAGTCCCTCTCCTTCCCTGTATAAAATCTCGCACGCTACGCGAGTAACCCTCGTTAAGAATAATGGCTATGTCCCGTTAACGAAACATAGCCATTATTTTAACATAGGAAAGTGCTTTTATCCAGAGAACTGCGGAGGAATCGCAAAAAGCAAAAACTATTCCTCTTCTTTTACCTGAAATTTTGCCATAAGCTCATGTAAGGTACTAGCCTGTCCGCTAAGACTTATTGGAAAGCCCTTTTTATTAAATCAACATAGCCACTTTCTTTGACACATCTCCCATATCATGAGTGGGCTCGAAACGCTCTACAACATTCCCGTCTCTATCAATCAGGAACTTTGTAAAGTTCCACTTGATGTCCGGATTCTTCTTATAATTACCATCTCTTGCAAGACACATTGCCGCCATGGCAAGTCCCTTCGGGCTGTGTCCAAAACCGCTAAATCCCTTCTGCTCTTTTAAAAAGGCATAAAGAGGAAGTGCATTTTCCCCATTTACCTCGGACTTCTTCATCTGCGGAAACTGGGGGGTATAGTGTAACGTACCAAACGCATGAATTTCCTCATCACTACCCGGAGTCTGTCCCGCAAACTGGTTGCAAGGGATGTCGATAATTTCCAGCCCCTTTTCATGATACTCCTCATAAAGCTTCTCGAGATCCTCATACTGCGGAGTAAAGCCGCAACCGGTTGCCGTGTTTACAATGAGCATAACCTTACCCTTGTTCTCCGCTAAAGAAAGCTCACCGCCGCCTACCATCGGTACTGAAAAATCATAAATATTCATCTCTTTCTCCTTTTCTTTTGATTGTTTACAATCTAATTATAAACAATATTTTTCTCGTGTCAAGGTATGCGACTAAATTTCCCCTATCTCTTTTTTACACTACACCATTTCCTTTTTGCAAATCTCATTTTTCTGCATCTCATTTTGCAATCTCATTTTCCACCGTATAGGACTGGGCAATAGCCCTGAACTGTAGTACTATTCATTCTGAAACTTTAGGCAATCCCCTTAGCACGGAAAGGAGCTATCTTAAGTCATGGAAGCCGGAATATTAAGCCTTTGCGCTACCCCTATAGGAAACTTGGAAGACATCAGCTTTCGTGTGCTCCGCACGCTAAAGGAGGTAGACTTAATCGCTGCAGAGGATACACGAAATTCTATTAAGCTCTTAAATCATTTCGAAATTAAAACACCGATGACTGCCTACCATGAGTTTAATAAGGTTGAAAAAGCGAGAGAGCTTGTGGCACGTCTTTTAAGAGGAGAAAATATCGCCCTCATTACCGACGCCGGTACCCCCTGTATCAGTGATCCCGGAGAAGAACTCGTACGGCAGGCGGTTTGTGCCGGCATTCGCGTGGAAAGTCTTCCCGGCCCTGCCGCCTTTGTTACAGCGCTTACCCTTTCC
The DNA here is from genome assembly GCA_963531555.1 of uncultured Oribacterium sp. Classification (GTDB taxonomy): domain Bacteria; phylum Bacillota; class Clostridia; order Lachnospirales; family Lachnospiraceae; genus Oribacterium. The sequence continues at coordinate 10,464 of CAUSIX010000012.1, read as the reverse complement.
GCTCTAAACACCAGACGCTTTGTCTTCGAAGCCTTTCTCCCTACAGAAAAAAGCAATAAAAAAGAGCGAAGGGCTATCCTTGATAGCCTTAGCAAAGAAGAACGAACCATAATCCTTTATGAAGCGCCTCATCATTTAAAGAAAACTCTGGAAGACCTTCGAGAAAGCTTTCAGGAAAATCGAGCTTTAAGCCTTGCCAGAGAGCTGACCAAAAAGCATGAAGAAGTGCTGTATTTCAGTTTGGATGAAGCAATACAAAAGTACCGAGAGGAGGAGCCGAGAGGAGAATATGTTCTCATCCTCTCCGGCGCTTCCCGTGAGAAAAAGAAAGAGGAAGCGCAGGCCAAGTGGGAGGAACTCTCTGTAGAAGAGCACTTTATGCATTATCTTAAAGAGGGCTACAGTGAAAAAGACGCCTTAAAACAGCTTGCCAAAGACCGAGGTATGGGGAAACGGGATGTCTATAAAATCATAAAAGGGGATGTAAAAAAGTAAAGAGATACACAGGCTAGACGTTTCATGACGTTTTTAGTGCTGTGGAGGCTCGTTACAGGGTAATCTTATCCCGTGGGCACAGCTGAAAAACAAAGTGAGCAGTAGTCAAGCGGACTACTGCTCCGTCAAGCGAGGTCAGCGAGAGCATGCCCCGCAATAAACCTCCACAACATAAAGAAGTTTTTATTTTCTCTTCCTTCTTAAATACTCTTCCAAAAGAACGGCACTTAAGATAAACAGAGAAAGGTATACAGGCATATTCGTACTGTCCCCGGTCGGAATAACTCTGCCGTAAATATCCAGTTCTCCTCTTCGCATGGCGCCGAGGGTGTCCCCGATATTCTTAAGTTCTTCCATGTCCTCAATACTCAGCTCTCGGTTTCTGCCAAGGATTTCTCCTAATCGTTCCGCCAAATCATCCCGTGTGAAACCGCTTCCGATTTCTCCTTTTTTCTTCTTTCGCTTCGGTACCCTTCCCTTTTTACTGATAATACTGTTCTGCCGAGGCTTCGGAAGTCCGTATTTCTTGATAAATCTAAGCACTTCGGGCGGAAGTATATCTTTCGGTATGACGATAGGATTGCCGTTCGGATCCAGCCCGATAATAATATACGGATCTTCTTCTATCTCTCCCGGAGGATCTTCCGACAACACGACATTTTCCTTATCGGGTCTCTCCTTCGGTTTTACTCCGGGTCCTATTTCGGGTCCTCCGCTACCGGGAATTCTCCCCTTCTTACTGACCTTCGACCCTCCACCGCCGTTATCCTCTCTCGGATAGAGTAACCACTGGAATACCGGCTCTTCCGAAAGGGCCATGCCCTCTCCGAGAATACCGTCTTTATCCATAAGGTGATAGATTTTTAAATCATCCAGGATATTCGGCCTTCGGATATATAAGTCTTCTTCCTTTAAAAATGCCGTCTGATATCTCGGGCGGGATGGATTTCTCGCATCTCTTCCATAGGAAATGACACAAAGCTTTCTCTTTCCGTCCGCATCTTCCTGAACCCGGAATGCCAGTTCATTTTCCGGATTTTTGTACTCCTTCTCCTGCGTAATATTAAGAAGAAGATAATCCTGCGAAAGCGTCAACTTGTCCATGCTAAGATTTCCGTCGGCAGCATTTTCAAAAACTTCCTGTAAGAGATAATTCGCTCCGTGATAGGAAATGCGTTCCTTTGCCGTTCTGTCATGATACTCCGTAGCCTGCACTACGCTGTCTTCTTCCGTCTTTTCTCCCTCTAAAAGCTTTGTCAAAGTCCAATCTTCCTTAACATAGAGGGCATATTTCTGCTCATTCACATCCTTTTTCTTGGTCGCGAAGTCAGTCGTATGGAAGGAAATACCGCCTTTCTTCAGTCCGTATGTGAAAACAGCATTCTCTCCCGAACTAAAGCTTTCCTTAGAACCTTGCTCAAGCTGTTCTACCGTAATATTACTATCACTGGCTACCGTAACTTTGTAAAGCCCTATGCCATCCGGAGAAATATCCAGATTCTTTCGAATATCCTGATCCTCTGCCAAATTACTTGCACTGGCACGAAGATAATAGGTACTTCCTCTCTCCAGTCCGAAGATGCTTAAGCTTCCTTCGTAATAAGGACGATTCCCGTTAACAATACGAGAACGCAGTTTGTTCGCCTCCACAAGGCTATCGAGCGTATAGGTCCAAAAATCGGTCGGTGTTTCCACTCTCTTTCCATTGACGGTCAGCATCTTATGCGCATCAAGAGCTTGCAAACCCTCACGATCCTTAGAAAGGATGTATGCCATGCCGTAAAGAGGCAAACTTTCCGTCTTCCCCACGCGCTCCTTGTGCTCTACCTTGGAAGAGAACTGCAAAGCAGTTCTTTCTCTTGCTATATCCAGATAATTTCTGTCCACAGTATAAATCGCGCTAGGATCCGCTTTAACGATAGTGATACCGTTTTTATTGTCTATTTTAAACTGTAAGTCCTTCATCGGGCGAAGAGATTTCGGGAGATTCTCCGCTTCCTTTATTGTGTACACTTTTCCGGAACGGAAATCGCCGGAAATCAGGATGGATCCCGCATCGGCACCGGAAAGCGTGGTATACGTCTTCTCCGTTGATCCGTCACTAAACTCTCCTTGAATGGTGAATTTGAGCCCTTCCAGTTTTTCCGTATTTTCCCAATTCTCTTTTTTCTTGTCCTTCTCCGTATAAGACATGAGGGGATCAATGCCAAAACAGCTGATTTGTATTCCGTTTATTGTATCTTTTTGCACTGTGGAAATAGTAAGATCTTTTGTAGCGGCGGAAAACCGAAAAGCTACTCTTTTATCGGATTTCCCGTAGAACTCTTCATCAATAAGGTATCCGCTTGGTTCCTGCAACTCCTTAATATAGTAGTTCTTGTACCAATCCAGTCCGCTAAACTCCAGTTCTCCGTTTACGTCCGTAGTCGCCGTGTAATCTGCGCCGTCTCGCTTCTTCACTGCTACCTTCCCGCTTGCACTGTCAGTATAGAGACCGTACTTGGCACCGCTAAGCTTCTTATTCTCATGGGCATAATCCACCTTGCTAAGCTTTAACGTTCCCGGGATACGGTCATTCTTTGCCTTGCCCGACTCTTCCTTAGCCTTTCCTCCTGCTTCTACCTGAAGGCGGGAGCTTAAGGCTTGCGCTTTGAGCAACTCACCTTGATCTTGATTTCTTACCACAAAGACATACTTCTTTTTCTGCCCGCCTTCCTTCTGCAGGTTGTAGCCGGTCGGCGCCTTCGTCTCCACAAAGTAGTACACACCGACAGGAAGGCCATCTTTTAGGGGTTGAGTTCCATAAGCATGGTTTTTAAACTGGTACGCCGCCTTTTCCGTTGTAAGCTTTCCCTTGTCATTCGTTTTATAAACCCCTAACTCCTTGTCGTTCCCCGTTTCCGCTCCGCTAAGGAAATCATGATACTCCGATGATCCGCTCAATTTATTACCGGCATTCTCCAACGCCTTAGCCTTATCCTCGGTATCGGAACCCGCTACCTGATAAAGCGTAAACTCCGCACCTTCCAGAGCCTTAAAATCCGTACCGCCCTCTGTGGTCGGAAGTGCGTCCAGCTTCTGCAAAGTAGCGTGGGCGAGAACCCGGGTTGCCTTTATCGTGAGCGTCTTTTCCTTTTCGGAAATTGCTCCGGAAAGACCTCTTTCCTTAACTTTTTCCATGCGCTTTCCGTCATGACTCACTTTAAAAAGAACGTAATCGCTGTCCTCTCCTTTGTCATTCTGACTCTGCACGTAGAGGATGGACTGCTGCCTTCTTTCCAGACGATAATATCCGTCCGCTTCCAGCTTATTAACAACGGTATACTTTTTCCCATCATTTGTCCAGGAAGTAATCGGGGGCAAGTTTAGCCATTCTCCATGCTCCTTAGAAGGATAGATCACAAATTCAGTATTCAAAACAGCATTGTCATGTTGATCTTTCTCCTCAAAAGTAAAGGAAGTCGGCTGATTCTTCATCTTTAAGGTATTGCCGTCTACCACAAAATTCCCCAGATTCCCCGGGCCTGCAGCATGAATACTTCCGTCCGCCTTTAAAGTAAAACTGCCATCTTTCCCGATTTCATAGCCCTTCGGTGCGCTCCTCTCTTCGATGGTATACTTGGTCGTTCCGTCCGCCTTCAGTACGCCTTCGAGACTAAAGCCGGAAGCGGAGGTAAGCATATCTTCCGTAATCGTAAGGTAAGCATTTTCTCCGTCCTCCGTAAGGGCATAGGAAGAAGGGGTACTGCCTTTTAAAAAGTCTTCTTTATTTCCATACAAACGGAACTCTCCGCCTTTTAAGTTTACGGAAGCATCTTTATTCCACTTTTCAAAGTGGAAAACGGAAGGATAGTTTTTAATAATAATGGTGTTGTTCGCTCTATCTCCATCGTAAAGGAGAGTACCGACTACTCCGGTACCGCTTGCGTCCGCTTCCGCCTTGACTGTAAATTCCACAACACTGCCGTGCTTTTTCCGCGGGCTTCCCCACTCTATATCCGGAAGAAGATATCCCGACTCGCTCTCCGTTTCTACCAACCTGTACTTTCCCCAGGGAAGATTATTCACTTCCAGCTTTGCTACGGAGGAAACGGAAGGGGAAGTGATTATGCTCTTCTTATCTTCCTCCGACTCCGCCTTTCCAATGTAGTGATAAAGCCCGTCCTGATGCGGGTCTTTTTCCAATTTCAGTTGTACCGTCTTATCTTTCGTCTCATCCGGGAAGATATAAAGCTTAAATGCGGCCCTATAGCCGTTTCTGTCCCCTACATTCTTCCCCTTATAAAGAGGCGATGCGAGAAGAGCGTTTGTTTCCTCGAATCTTTTCTCCACCGCAAAGCTTCCGGTCTTCAAGTTCTTTTGCTCTCGAAGGTTGACAAAGACATCCCCTTTCCTTGCTCCGGAAAGAATCGGGCCAATTTTCTGACTGCCCGCTTCTCCCGTTCCGATTTTATACGGCCCGTAAAGAGTATTATCCAGCTGATAATTTTCCGGTGCTTTAATTTCCCGGATATAATATTCGATGCCTCTTGTTCCGACTAAACGAAGCTCTCCTTTTCCGTCTGTGACCTGAAAATCTTCTGCGAGTCCGCAGAGATTGGCATAATTTGTCTCCGTTTTTACAGTATCTTTATCCTTTGCCTGAAACAGACCGAATTCCGCACCGCTTAAGACTAAATCTCTGGACAGGCTGTCTGCATTTTTCAATGCGAAACGAACCTTGATACTGCCCGATCCGAAGCTGAAATCCTTAAGTTCTACCGTTTTTTTGCCCTTACTCTTCTCATCCGCCTCGATTTCATTCGTGACGGACTTAAAGTTATCTTCCTCTGTATTGATAATAGTAGAATAAGTTAAAATATAGCTTTTCTCCGTGTTCTCCGGCAAGGTAACGACCAAAGTAGTTTTTAGCTTCCCTTGATCAACAATTCGCTCAACCGATTTTTCCCAAAGAGGAGGGCTTTGTGCTAAGGACAGTTCCGTCACTTTTGCATCCTTTACATTTTCAATGAGTGCCGTACTGTTTTCCACGTGCTTTGTTTCATAGAGCTTTACGGAATCACGGTCCAGAAATAAGCCTTCCGGAATTTCATCCGTAAGTTTTACCTTTCCTTTAAGCTTTGCTCCTAAGGGATTAATCAGTACCGTCCACTCGACAGTTTCTGTCGGAAAATCTCCGTCTTTCCGCTGTTCTCCCTTCTTCTCCAGGATGGTATTTTTCAGCCTCTCGGCTTCCCCTTTTCCTTCTACTGTAAGCTCCACTTTTGTCGGCTTTGGGACTCCCCCTTCCATGCGCTGACTTTGCGGAAAGCTGTCCGAGGAAAGTTCCGCCTTATTTTTAACGTAAATCTCCTTTTCCTGCAGAGTGATATGCGCTGCATCTTCATTTTGGAAGAGAAGCTTCTGTCCTTCCTCACTAAGATAGGCATAAATATGAAGAACTATAGCTTCACTTAGCGGAGTCGTTCCCATATCCACTTCCACCTTATGGTTCGTATTGTCAATACTCAGGCAGGAGGGAGAAAGCACTGTTTCCGTATTTCCTTTTTTTAAGACCGCCTTGGTGGGATAAAGGTCTGATGAGGAAGTAACAATAAAATATTTCGAAGGAAGTTCCTTCTCCGTGTTTCCCTCTCTGTAATGAAAAATCCCGTTCAGATTATCGCTGAGTTTTACATTCTTTAGGCCTTCAAGCTCATTATTATTTGCCTTAATAATAAAGTGAAAATAGTTTTTTCCATTTTGGTCATCATGAAAACTTTCAATTTTCTTTTCCAGGAGATTATTCTCCATGCGTTGCACTGCCGGATTAGAGTCCATATTATGAAGTTCATCACCGTCTTTATCAAAAATCTTTAAATTCGCAACATTTCTGTAGTCATGCGCTTCCTTATTATGCCCAATATAATGCAAGGCTTTCGTTTTATAAGAAATCCTTAATTTGGCAAGATCAAAAACCTCCGTTCCGCTCGGAAGCTTCTCGATATGAATCTTCAGCTTTCCTCCCGCAGTATTTACGGCTGTTTCCGCTGTGTATTTTACCGACAGCTTCGCAAGTTTTGTTCCGCTGCTATTCTTAATCTCATGCAGCCTTTCCGCGCCAAAAAATCCGGCTTCCTTCTCCTTCCATATTTCCGTTGCGCCGTAACTTATCGTTAAATTATAAAGCTCGCTATCCTTTGCAATTTGATCCGTGATTTCCGCATCTTTATAACCGTCTCCCATGGTGGAGCAGTCCAGCTTCCAGGAAAGCAGAGCATGCTTTTTGTCCGGTTCTCCTTCGGGAAGCTTTTCAATAAACGCATTATCAAATTTAACATTGGAAATAGAGGGAAGCTCAGGCGGTTCTCCATATTCCCCGTCTCCCAAAGGATACTGGACGAGTACTTTAGCTATATTTTGAACTCCGTCTCCCGTTTGCGTCTGGTCTTCGCTTTCCCACTGAGAATAAGAAATACGATCATTTACGGTTGTCTCAAAGCTGATTCTGTAAGCATTGCCGAAGCCTTGTCCGAAATCAATTTTCAGGTTATTCGTCGCTGTTTTTTCTTCGATGAGGTAATCTAAAGTTTTGGCACCGCCTTTTCCTTTACTTAGATTGGTAAACTCCTTCTTTCGCTCCGATGCAGTATTCCGTAGGGTTACCGTCTCACCGGTGTCCAGATTTCTTACGGTAATTCCCTTCGTTTCGTCAATATTCAAGCCTTTACTCAGTTCATCCACAACCGTGGCTTTATACACAAAGACATGGTTTTCATTAAAGTCCACTGTCCAGCGAAGGCGGTTTCCGCTTAACTGCTGTCCTTTCTTCACAAGCTTTGCTCTTGGCAAAGTAAAATCGGCTTTTGCCTCTCTTTTTCCTGTTGTCGGATCAAGACGATCCATGTTGGAGGCGCTTAAGACTACTTCCGCGCTTTCCGTAGAACTGTCTTTATCCCGATATGCTGCAGATTTTAATTTCGTGGTGAAACGAATGGTCTGCGGGCCTCGAATAATATTGTCCGGATCACTTGGGAAAGTAAAGGAAAAACGGCGTTTGTCCCCCTCTTTAGGAAGTTCGGTAAACTTTATCGGCTTCTCTTCCCCCGTTTCCGGATTGACCCAAAAAGCGGAATCGTAATCCTGCGTCAGATCGTCAAAACTCTCCACCAGAGTAATTCCGTTTAAGTTAACGCCCTTACTTTCCGTGCCGACCTCTATTTTCCAATTAATTTTCCCATTTTGTAAATCATCTTCCGCAGTCTTCTTAATACCGGAAATTTTCCCCGGAATAGGCGGAAAAGTGAGTGCATGCGTTTCTTTCGGAAGAACGAGCTCCGCCACGCTCTTCTCTTCTCCGTCTTTCCATTTGCTCTGATCTATGGTAGCCACCAAGATGATCTGTCCTATTTTTTTCGCCGCCAAATCCGGGTCGATGATGCCGGAAAGAAATTTGATCTGCAGTTCCCACTTTCCATCCGCATTTTTATACACGTACTGCTCAAAAAGCTCCTGTCCGTCGTTGGTTGTCCATACTTTCCTCTCTCCAAAACGGTCCGCCAATTTTGCAAAAATATCCGGAAAAATAAAGTGCAATGTATCCCCGTTCTTTATCTTTCTGTCCGTATCCTTTAAAACCATACGGAAAGTCATTCTCACCTTGTTCAGGTCCAAAGGAGAATAATGATCCGGTATTTCCCACACTGTCTTACCGCTACTCCCGGTCTTTACGAAGGGTTTTTCTATTGCTTTACCGGAAGCGTCTTTTTGAAAGAATATGCCTTCAAAATCGGAAAGACTGAAATCAATGCTGTCCTTAATTCTGTCTATGGTTGCCTTATCTGTATTTTCCCCCTTCCAGACAGCAAGCGGAGAAAAGCTCTCTAAACTAAACTCCAGCTTATCCCTCTTATCTCCTATATACTTCTTCCCCTCTTTTACGGAAAGCTCTTCCACGTCAATATCTTCTTTTTTGACATCCAAAATATCGAGGGTACTTATTCCGTCCCCCTTCTTCTCCTTCTTTAAGGGAAGATGTGCCGCTTCAAGCTCTCCTTCTCCGTCCAACGGTTGATTTAAAACGAAGCGAATATCCACCGTTCCCTGAGTCGGTTCAATTTCCTCGTATTCCCCGGTCTTTTCTTCTTCCCTAAAGAAGCCGACATCATAGAGTCGAAGTTCTTTCGGGGCAAATTTGCTTTCCTCTTCTTTATCTTCTTTATAATCCGTAAGCGCATCCTTAAAGGCGGTATACTGCTCCGGTCTTTCTTCTTCTTTAATCGGACGCACAAGAAAAACTACCCCTTTCGGAAGGCTTTCCGGAACGGAAAGGGTAGCCGTAACGCTGATTTCCTCATCCTTATAGCTAAAGCTTTTTTTCTTATTCGCTTCAAAGTAAGAGGGACTTGCCGAATCAGGCTTCGAATCGGATACAGTCTCGGAGACAGACTCCTGTCTTTGTCTTTCCTTCTCCGCCTCCTGATTGATTCCCGCGTAGAGATTATCCACAAAGCTTTCTCCATTTTCCTCTGTAAGCGCTTCTTTCCCTTCGAGGGAAAATTCTTCCGGTGCGGGATTTTCTCCGACAAAGCTTTCTCCATTCTCTCCGGAAGAAAGAGCGGGGTCTAAAACAAAGTCACTTCCCTCTCCGCCTAAACCGTCCGGCAGACTCTGCTCTTCTCCTATACTAATCAGGGGACTCTGCTCTTCCCCTACGGCAATTATGCTCTGTAGTACAATCAATAATGCTAAAAATAAGGAAAATACGCGTTTCATAAGCTCCCTCCATAGTGATAACTGCGAGTTCCTTCTCACTATCTCATAAATCTTTATCGAAAAACCACTTTCACATTCTTATCGTATTTTATTGATATAGTTAAAATTCCTTATGTATTTTTCTTTTTTAGACTCAATATCTTATCGATTTTTTCGGCAATACCGGCTCGGTTCATAAGAAAATTAACAAGTATCCGATAAATTTGATGAAAATAAAAAAAAATCCAAGAAATTGCAGACAGCAAAAAAGCGGAAGTTGAGCATTCTTCCGCTTTTTCTCCGCCCGAAGGCGGCACTTAAGTTGAGTCTATTTATTTCAGGAGATTTCGCTCTACCGTGCTTATGGTCAGGAGGACACGACAAAGCGTATAGTTATGAATCTTAAATCAATGCTTTTAATGGGTTTGTTCATTCTCTTAAAATACACTGTTTCTTCTTCACAACGGTTAGTTTTATCTAACTGCAGTTATCTTACACTAACTTTTTTGGCCTGTCAAGAAGTTTTTTATTTTTTTGATTTTTCTTTTTGGAGTTTCTTTTGGGGCTTTTCTTTTGAGACTTTTCTTTTCCACTTTGGCGAGCGGATACTCGACCAAAACGAGATACCGCACGCTTTGCGATCGATACTCGTTATGAATAGAAAAGCGGAGATTTCTCTCCGCCTTTCCTTAAGTCTATCTATATTGTTCTGTGATATCTCCCGTATCCGGTGCGAAGACATCGCTTTGTTCTTTATCAGCTGTTTTGTGATGTCTCTTGCGCTTCCAAGTACTCCCGCAAAACATCATTTAAGTCCTCGGTAAGTCCTTCTACGTCAATCCCGTGTGCCTCACAAGCTTCCTCTAAAGATTCCGCCTGAGAAGCTGCACAAGTCACGCATGCCATACCGTTCTGCATAAGAAAGGGAGCCATCAATTCATTCAGTGCCAAAATCTCACTTATCTTCATGTCTTTTGTAATATCCGCCATCGCTCTCCTCCTCATTCGTTTAGTCTCTGTAAGGGATAAAATTCTTTAGAACAAACATCTGCTGCCTGTTCCATTACAATGTTTTCAGTTTTTCTAAGGCATTCTCCGGAATCAAATGTTCCATATGTTCCTCATAGTACGCTTCGTTCGAAGAATCACCGTTAATCCGATCCCCGTATTCCATTAAAAGGTTCGCTACGCGATTCAAGCTGTCCGTATCCTTATCTTTACTATGAAGACTCAAGT
>CAUSIX010000011.1:0-13474 GCA_963531555.1 uncultured Oribacterium sp. | reverse complement strand
GGGCATTTCCGTCCTTATAATCCAGGTCCTCCGTCTTTCCCTCCATATAGTTCGGTGCAAAGGCACCGTTTTCTCCGGTATGAAAACTCACCCGATCCACGCCCGGAATCTCTTCTATCTGATTTTTATAGTTTAGAGCCTCTCCCATTGTGACATTCTTAATCATCACGCGCGCTGTGCCCGGATAGCCGAAGGTCTCTTCCATTTTGTGAATTCCCTGCTGTGTCAAAGACCAGTCCGGAAGATATTTACTTAAGTCATAATTGATTTCCACAAAAAAGGAGAGAAACAAAGAAACGATGAGCATCAACAAAAATCCAAGACCGATTTTTTCTCTCTTTTTCACGATAAAATTTGCACATTTTTCACTAAAGGACATTTACTTCCCTCCCTTAAAGAGCTTTCCGAGTCCGGAAAACATTTTTGCAAATACCGCCGCTATTTTTTCCCAAACACCGGATTCTTCCTTCGATTCCTCCGTTTTTTCCTTGGATTTATCCACCTTGATTTCTTCCGTACGAAGCGTTACGGCAACATCGACAATATTCTCATTTTCCCCGGAAACCAGAGACTCCGGCGCTCTGTCCGGATCCATTTCAAAAAGATTCGTCTTTTCTCCCGTATTTTCTTCCCACTTACTCTCAATGAGATCCTCCATCGTGTCCTTCGCTGTCTGCATGCTCTTTGTGGAACCGAGTGCCGCTTCCCCTTGTCGCACTGCAGAGCTTGCAGAATCGAGGTTCCTTTCCAGATTTTTGTAAGTCTCCTCTCTCTTTCCTCTCAAATAATTGTCTTGACTGCGAAGCCCTTCTGTAAGGTTCTGCATCGCAATTTGGCTGTTTTCCAGCAAAACATTGGCATTTTTTCCAAGTTCCTCCGCCGTAGTTGCCGCTTTTGTTAAATCCGACTGTAAGGTCTTCACTTCTTCCAGACTATCTTCCAAGGTGGAAAGTCCGTCTATTCCCGTACTCATTCCGGAACGCGTATCGGAAGAAAGGGCGTCAAGTTGAGGAGTAATTTTATCGGAAAGTAAGGTACGAAGCTGCTTTTTCGTAGCTTCTTCCTTCTCGGAAAGCCCGGAATAACCCTGCACGAGATTCATAATGGGTTCATGCAGAGGATTTCCCTGAAGCTTTTGGTCTAAAGCGGAAATCACTTCCGCTGTCGTTTCCTGTCTCGAACTGTCCAGCATGCCGTTTAAAGCATTGACTGTTTCTTTTGCTTCCTCGATTTTCGCGGTATTCGGCACATCGGATCGAAGCTCTGTCAGAGATTCTTCCAGGTCTCTTAAGCTGTTCTGTATCCGATTAATGCTGTCTTTTCTCCCGTCAATATTCTTCTTGGTGTCTCCAATTGTGGCTGTTAAGTCACTGAGGTTTCCGTTTACGGGTGTTAAGCTCTCTGTAAGTTTGTCCAAGGAATCGTAAGTCTTATCTCTTTCCTCTTGAAATGCTTTTCCTTCCTCCTGTATGGATTTCACAGAAGCATTTGCATCATTCAGACTCTTTTCCATGTCACGAAGGGATTTTCGGGAAGACTCCATGTTCGAAAGAAGATCATTTCCCGCATCTTTCAAAGCTTGATAGGAATCCTCCATATCCTTTTTCGAATCCTGTATATCCTTTATTTTCTCCACCTGGGCGGAACGAAGCGGCATCATCTGAAACTGCAGGCCGTCAAAGCTGAAGGAATTGCTTCCCACCTCGATATCAAAGCTGTCTTCCTCTCCCGGAAGAAGGACAAACATCACTTCCTTTTTCTCTCCGAGGGTTACAACTTCCGCCTTCTCCGCCTTTAAAGAAAGGATATCTTCCATGGAAAAGTTTGCTCTGGCAATGAGCACATAGTTTTTCTTGGCATAGTCCTGTGCATCCGGATTTCGTGTAAAATCAACATGAATTTTTACGAGGCCCTTTTCGCCTGCAAGCACGGAGGGGTCCACTTCCAAGCCGTTTAACTCGTAAGTAATCGCTATTTTCCAAGGAAGAATGGCGAAAGGCTCGCTTGTCTCCCCCTCGATATATAAGGTCTCCGGTGCTCCGTTTGGAAAGTGAAAGACATGGCGTTCTCCATCCGACTCCGCATCCACGCCGTTACTTAAGTTTTTAATACTGCTGTATTTTCCGTAATCCGTGACAGTTTGCATCCCTCTGGCTTCATACTGTCTGACCACCGAACTCTGCTTCAGCTCTCCCGTAGGACTTAAGAGGGCATAATAGTTTTCGTGATAGCGAGGATTTTCTTCCGATGCAAGGGCCATCATCGGGAGCAGGAGCACCTGCGATAGCACTAAGGTAATAGCAACGCCCTTCATAAGTCTCTCTTTTTTACCGATTTTTCTTTTTGCATCTTTTGTTTCTTTATTCATTTCTATCTTTATTTCTTTATTTCTGTTCATCGTATTCATTTTCATCTTCTTTCCTCCCTTTCTCTATTTGCATTCCCATTCCTCTTATTCCGCCATCGCTTCATTTTTTCCTTTTTTTATGCCTTGCCGTTTTCCCTTCTTCTGCCTTTCTGCACTTGACACTTTTACGTCTTCGGTTTTGGCTCTTCAACCCTTCTCATTTTCTTTAAACTAAAGGCAACGAGTAGTATAATATCAGCTTGAAAAAGAAAGAAAACGGACAATACCGGACAAATGTGGGGTAAATTGTGAAAAATTGTGAACTTCGAGAAATAACCAAGGAAAAGCTTGCCACTGCCCTAATCACGGCAATGGAAGAAAAGGCGCTGGATAAAATTACTGTAAAAGAAATCATCGAAAAGGCTGAGGTCAATCGAAAAACCTTTTATTATTATTTTCCGGATATCTACGGTCTTTTGGAATGGGTAATCAGTAGAGAATGTAATAAGCTTGTTTCGGAAATCCAGAACAATCGGGATTATGAAAATGCTCTTAACGATGTGTTAAACTCCATAGAAAAGCATCGACATCTCTTGAACTGTATCAAAGATTCCGTAGGAAGAGTCACTCTTGAACGTGTCCTATACCGTGAATTGGAACAACTTGTAGCTTGGGCCATGAAAATCGGCATTCTGGAAACCGGCGTTGTGGTTTCGGAAAAGGAATTGCAGATTCTTACGAAGCTTTTCATAAACGATATTTGGCGCCTCCTTGTTCTTTATTTTCAAAAAGAAATCTCTTACAAGAGAGAGGAGTTCATTCAATTTATTCTGCGATATCTGAAAGCCGGTATTACTGCGGGCCTTCTGGAATTTGGAGAAAAAAAATAGACCGGATATACTACCGCAGATATCCGATCTATAAATCCCTCATCACGAGACAATTATTCTATTTTTTGTTTTCATTATTTTGCATTGCAGCCGGTCCGTACTGGCTTAATTTCTGCTTTAAGAGAAGCTCTTTCTCCTTCGCCTTCTCTTGATAATCTTTGAAAATATCCTCTTCTACAATTCCAAAATAATACTCGTCATACTGTTCCGACCCCTCTTCGTATACTCGAAGTACATAACAGTGGTCAGCCGTATTGTAAAGACTGCCGTCTTCCTTCGCTGCAAGATAATCCTCTTCAGGAAGAAGTTTAAACTTCTCTCCGCCAATAACACTCTTCTTCATCATGCGATTGCGAATCCCTCTGTCTTCGCTTTCCACATAGGAATTACAATAAAGGACAATGTCCACTTTCTTCCCCTCCGGAAGAGTAAAGGATAAAGTCGGATTCTCCGTGAAAATATATGCTGTACGCGCAGACTTCGTCACCGGATCATTCACCTTTCCGTCAACATAAGTCTCTTCAATATTAATCGGCTTCTTTCCCGCCGCGAAAGATATCGAACTAAAGCCGAGCGTACTGAATAACAAAAATAGAAAAAATAACTTCTTAAACATAGATACTCCTTAGCGTCCTCCTCGACAACTTCGATAAAAGTATAACTGTATACTTTTTTCTATGCAAGTAAAGATAAGGCAAAAGCAAGGATTGTAAATATTTTGTAAGAAGGTGAATAGTCATCGCAAAGCTCTTCTTTTCGTTAGAAGATAATTTTCACAAAACTCTTCTTTCCCTTTTGTAAAAGAGGCTCTTTGGAGAGCTCTTCCGGGCTGAAGACTCTTCCGATATCCGTCACCTTTTCTCCGGCAAAGCTTACCCCGCCCTGCTGCACATTTCTTCTTGCCTCTCCCTTGGAAGGCGCAAGACCCGTGAGAACCAAAAGGGTTAAAACATCCACGCCGTCCGCATATTCTTCCTTCGAAAGGCTGTAACTCGGGACATTCACCGAGGCACCTGCTCCGGCAAAGAGGGACTTCGCCGCCTCTTCCGCCTTCTTTGCTTCCTCCGTTCCATGCACAAGCTCCGTTAAATGGAAGGCAAGAATTGCCTTCGCCTTATTGAGCTCCGCTCCTTCCCACTTATCCATTTCCCGGATTTCCTCCATCGGAATAAAGGTGAGAAGGCGAAGGCACTTTCCTACATCGGCATCGTCCACATTTCTCCAATACTGGTAGAAATCGTAGGGAGAGGTCTTCTTCGGATCCAGCCAAACCGCACCGCTTGCGGTCTTGCCCATCTTCTTTCCTTCCTTATTGGTAAGGAGGGTAATGGTCATCGCATGCGCATCTTTTCCGAGCTTCTTTCGGATAAGTTCCGTTCCGGCAAGCATATTGCTCCACTGGTCGTCACCACCGAACTCCATATTGCAGCCATAGTCTTCATAGAGGCGGTAGAAGTCGTATCCCTGCATGAGCATATAGGAAAACTCCAGGAACGAAAGGCCGTTTGCGAGACGATTCACATAACAACGGGCTCTCAGCATCTCATTTACGGAAAAATGCGGCCCTACCTCCCGTAAAAACTCCATAAGGTTTAAGTTCCGAAGCCAATCCCCATTGTTCACGAGAATCGCTTTTCCCTCGGAAAAGTCGATAAAACGGCTCATCTGCTCTTTAAAGCAGGCAATGTTATGGTCTATTTCCTCTACGGTAAGCACCTTTCGAAGATCCGTTCTTCCGGAAGGGTCTCCAATCATGCCCGTTCCGCCGCCCATTAAGGCAATCGGTCGGTTTCCTGCCATCTGCAGTCTTTTCATCAGGCAAAGTGCCATGAAGTGTCCTACATGAAGGGAATCCGCAGTCGGATCAAAGCCGATATAGAAGATCGCCTTTCCGCTGTTTACCATCTCGCGGACTTCTTTCTCGTCCGTAACCTGCGCAATCAAGCCTCTTTCCTGCAGTTCCTCGTATAGACTCATATTTTGCTCAATATTTTATCTCTGTTTTTATCGTTCTATCATGCAATGAACTGTTTTCCTCTATGCCTTACCATAATCAATTTCCTATCTTCACTGCAATAAAATAGTCCATATCTACCATACAACGAAATGCTTTTTGTATCTTCCATCCGGCGAAATGCTTTTGCTTCCATGCCATAAGCTTGCTTATTCATTTACTCCTGAAAAGGACACACTTCATCCTGTCTGCGCCTGATACTCATAGACCGTCGAAATGAGACGCAGCGTATCTTCCCAACCAATGCAAGGATCCGTAATACTTTTCCCTAAAATATGCTCTTCCACCTTTGCAGAACCTTCTTCTAAATAGGATTCCACCATAAGCCCCTTCACAAAATAGGCCAACTCTTCGGAATACTTCCGAAAATGCATGATTTCCTGGGCAATTCGAAGCTGCTCCTTATACTTCTTTCCGGAATTGCAATGATTCGTATCCACAACCACGACCGGGTTCAGTAGCTCTTTCTTCTCATATAAAGAATGAAGCAGTTTCAAGTCCTCATAGTGATAGTTCGGTATCATCTGCCCATGCTTGTTTTGCGAACCTCGCATAATGGCATGCGTATAGGGATTTCCTGCCGTTTCCACTTCCCATCCCCGATAAATAAAATTGTGTCCATGCTGTCCTGCATAAATGGAATTCAGCATAACGCCGAGATCACCTGAAGTCGGGTTCTTCATACCTACCGGGATATCCACTCCGGAAGCCACCATCCTGTGTTGCTGATTTTCCACAGAGCGCGCCCCAACTGCAACATAGGAAAGTACATCATCGAGATAGTTATGATTATCGGGATAAAGCATCTCATCCGCTGTAGAAAAGCCGCATTCCTCGAGTACCCGGATATGCATACGACGAATCGCAAGAATTCCTTCCGTAAGGTTAGCCCGTTTCTCCGGATCCGGCTGATGAAGCATTCCCTTATATCCCTCTCCCGTAGTTCTGGGTTTATTGGTATAAATTCGCGGGACAATAAAAATCCGGTCCTCCACATCCTTCGCCACCTCCTTTAGGCGATGGCAGTACTCCAGCACCGGATCTTCATGGTCAGCAGAGCAGGGACCGATGACGAGGAGGAACTTCTTGCTTTCTCCTCTGAATATGGACTTCATCTCCGCATCTCTCTTCGCCTTTCTCTCTATCAGCTCCTTCGATAAGGGATACTGCTTCTTTACCTCTTCCGTTGTCGGCAATTGATTTAAGAACGAAAAACACATAACTCCCCCTTACTTTTAGCTCCTAGAAGTATAAAGGAAGAGAAATAAAAGTGCAAGAAAACGGAAAGACCGAAATAGCCATCATTCCAATCCACGTCTAATCACTCCGTTTTATTTTACAAGAAACATAATCAATACTTCGTCTGACACTGGTAGTCGTATATATGGGAGAGTAAACGCAGCGTGTCGTCCCAGCCTATACAGGGGTCGGTAATCGATTTTCCTAAAATATGCTCCTCCACCTTTGCGGAACCCTCTAAAAGATAGGACTCCACCATAAGCCCCTTTACAAAATGGGCCAGTTCTGTTGAATATTTTCTGGAGTGCATGACCTCATGCGCAATACGAAGCTGCTCCTTGTACTTCTTTCCGGAATTGCAATGGTTTGTATCCACTATCACCGCGGGATGTAAGAGTTCCTTCTTCTCGTAGAGAGAATGTAAGAGCTTTAAGTCCTCATAGTGGTAGTTCGCAAGCATTTGCCCGTGCTTATTCTGTGAACCTCGCATAATCGCATGCGTATAAGGATTTCCGTCCGTCTTCACTTCCCATTCGCGGAAAATAAATTCATAGCCGTGCTGTCCCGCATAAATGGAGTTCAGCATGACGCCGAGATCTCCCGAGGTCGGATTCTTCATCCCCACCGGCACATCGATTCCGGACGCCACAAGCCTGTGCTGTTGGTTCTCCACCGAACGTGCACCGACTGCAACATAGCTCATCATATCGGAAAGATAGGTGAGGTTATCCGGATAGAGCATTTCATCTGCAGTGGAAAATCCCGTCTCTTCCAAAACCTTCATATGAAGCTTTCGAATTGCATAAATTCCCTCGGTTAAATTGGGACGTTTCTCCGGATCCGGCTGATGAAGCATGCCCTTATAACCCTCACCCGTGGTTCTGGGTTTGTTGGTATAGATTCGCGGAACGATAAAAATCTGATCTTCTACATCCTTGGCCACTTCCTTTAATCTATGACAGTATTCCAGCACCGGATCTTCGTGATCTGCAGAGCAGGGCCCGATAACGAGAAGAAACTTCTTGCTTTCTCCTTTAAAAATCGCCTTGATTTCCGCGTCCCTTTTCGCCTTGATCTCCGTAAGCTCTTCTGATAGGGGATACTCTTTTCTAACCTCTTCCGCGGACGGTAATCGATGTAACAATGTAAATCCCATAGCTCCTTACTCCTCTCTTTTTTATTTTGTAGAGTATATAGAAAGTTCGGAAAATGTGCAAGAAAAGGAGTTCCTATCGAAAGAAAAAGGACTCTCCTTCTAAAACATACTCTTGCATTTCCACAAATTATATCTAAAATAGATTTTACAGAAATTGGTTTTACCGAAATCAATTTAACCAAAATAAATTTTACTAAAATTATTTTAACTATAAGTATTTCAATCAAACATAAAGCAATGTTTTACTATTTCTTGCTCTTGGAAAAGAAATTGAGGAGGTACTTACCTCCCTATCTCCTGAACTTCTTGGAAGTATCAACTTTAACAGTTTTGAAACACTGTTTGAGTTTATCGGGAAGCAAGCCAAAAATGAACGAATTATTTTCTTCATTGATGAATACCCCTATCTTGCCAAGCAATGCCCTTATATCCAGTCCGTCCTGCAAAAGATAATCGACACGCAATGGAAATCCACAAAGCTCTTCTTTATCCTTTGCGGATCTCTTGTAAGCTTCATGAAAGATGAAGTTCTGGCGGAATCCGCGCCTTTACACGGAAGAAGTAATCTGGAACTAAAGCTCAAGCCCTTCAATTACCTGGAAACCGCAGAATTTTTAGAAGGATATAGCTTAGAAGAGAAAGCAATTGCTTATGGACTGACGAATGGAGTTGCAAAATACATAGAGCAATTTGATACCTCATTATCCTTGGAAGAAAATATTCTGGAACAGTTTTACTCTATTGGCGGATATTTTTCCGAAGAACAGATTAAGACTATTGTAAGCAGCGAAAGACAAAGTCCGGGTATATACAATTCCATTATTTCCGCTGTAGCCACAGGACATACAAAGCACAACGAAATCAGAAGCTTTGTGGGTAATGAAGATGTAAATTATCCGCTGAAAGTTCTTTGCAATGCTGAGATTCTGGAGAAAAGAATAGCCAAGAGACCTTACTATGTTTTAAATGACAGTATGACTGAATTTTGGTTTCGTTATGTCAACCGTGCTACAAGCCTGATTAATGCAGGAAATGGTTCATCTTATTATTATGCCAATGTGAAAAACAATCTCCATGATTTTATGGGAAAAATTTTTGAAAAAATGGCAAAAGAATACCTGATGCTTCACGCCGGACAAAATGCTTTTCCAATCCTCACAGAAATAACCGATTTTCAGGACACGGTAAAAAATGAAGAAAAAAAGCTAGTCCCTATAGAAATAGATCTTCTAGGAAAATGCGGAAAGAATATTTTGCTCCTTGGAGAATGCAAGTTTAAGAACTCTCCCTTTGATAAGACCGAATATGAAAAGCTGATGGATAAAATAAAGTTCATTCCTGCGAATCAGCCATTGCTTTGCATTTTCTCCCTCCACGGCTTTAGCGATTATGTAAAAGAAAACGCAAAAAACTGTAAACTGATTTCTATAGAAGAAATGTACTGTTAACAGGTAAAACGAGATATCCTACACAATACAAAGGATATATCGTTTTACACTATAAGGACTTTACTTAATTAGAATTTATATTATTTATCATTCCATTTTTAACAAGTGCTGCAGGCAAAGCCTGAGACATCTTGTTCATAACGAGTATCGTGTATAATAAAGCGTGCGATATCTCGTTTATGCAGCATTTTTACCGTCTACTGTCGGCTCCACATAGGCTTTTCCGGCAAGCCGATCCTTTAAGCCCTGTATCTCATATTCCGTAAAATCATAGTCTCGAAGCATATTCATCGCGCCTTCCTGTAAGGCTTTCTTCGAAACATCT
The DNA here is from genome assembly GCA_963531555.1 of uncultured Oribacterium sp. GTDB lineage: Bacteria > Bacillota > Clostridia > Lachnospirales > Lachnospiraceae > Oribacterium. Next base: position 4,055 of record CAUSIX010000011.1, on the reverse strand, counting down.
TTGGATCCGGAAATGGATTCCATCATGCCGATAACATCTTCTTCAATCAGCTTATACTGCTTTGTTCCTTTTTTCACATGGAAGAAATTCGTATAGCTTTCCATATAGTCCGCCTTGATTTCCTTTGCATCGGCACCGGCTAAAGACTCCAAGAACACAGCCATAAAGCCTGTTCTGTCCTTTCCTTCCGTACAATGGAAAAGATAAGGACCGTCATGCTCCAGGATAAACCTTGCCCCGTCCGTAATGCCTTTTCTGAACTCTACCGCACGGAAATTTAGCCCGAGATTTAAAAGCGCCACATTTCCGCTGTCTAAAAGACTCTTATAATACGGAGACTGAAAATCTTCTTTGGAAAGATAGGTGTCAATATTTTTCTGACTATCTGCCAGGTTCACAACCGTCTTGATGCCGTGCTTTTCCATAAGCTTATTCGCAATTGCCGCACGACCGAGCTCATTGTTTATGGGACTGGAAGAACGGTAGAGAACGCCCTTTTTGATGCCGGTAGTCTTGATATTTCTAAAGTTCGCAAAGATTTCGTCACTGGCATAATCTGCCCTGTTGTTACTTCTTGTTAGTTTTCGGATTGCGTACTGTTCAAGATAAGCTCCCTTTTTCTGCAGGAAAAGCCTTACCTTTGTACCCTTATCCGCCTTTGCCACCTGATTTAATTTTCCATAGTTAATGCAAAGCGCAATCTTTTCTTTTCCGGGATAAGCACGAACAAGGGGATCGCCCGCATTGACCAGATATCCGTCTACATAAGGTGCGTAGAAGGAATAGCCGTTATCCATTTGTACGGAAACCATATCTCCGAGTGTAAAGCCCAGAGCATTAAAGTCGGAAATGGAAATGTCCGTCTCCAAGTGGCCGTATTTCTCTACACTTTCTACCGTTCCGGAAACGCTCGGCTTTGGAAGAGTCGCTTCTTTACTCAGTTTTTCCCGAACAGCCGTCATTTCTTCTTTGCTCATGCCGTGTGCTGCCAAAAATTCTTCCGCTGCAAGCTTTAAATCCGTACTCTTCGGATCCTTTCCCTTTGCCATTTTCTTTAAGGATTGGTAGAGGTTGCTGTTGAAAATTCTTGTATATTTCTCACTGTTTTCCTCTACGCCGAAGAAATTCTCGAAGCTTAACATATAATCTTTTTCCAGCTCGGATAGATCTGAGCCCATAAAGGCGGAAACGATGGCTGTCGCAAAACCGGCTCTGTCCTTTCCTTCCGTACAATGAATAAGATACGGCCCCTCATGTTGACTTAAGAAACGAAGGCCTTCCACAAGCTTATTGCCAAAGTCCTCGCTGTCCAAATCCACGCCCATGTTCAGGTAAATCACATTTCCCTTATCCATCAAGCTCTTGTAATAGGGGGAGGCAAAACCGTCCTTCTTCGTAAGAGCCTTCGCCTCTTCCTCACTGTCCGCAAGGTTTAGAACCGTCTGAATCCCGAAGGCTTCACAGAGCTTATCCGCATAGGCCGCTCTTCCGAATTGATTGTCAATGGGATTGGAGCTTCGGTATAAAATCCCCAGAGGCATGCCTTTTCCGACAACCGCCCGGAAGTTAGCAAATACGCTATCGGAGGAGTAGTCCGCACGATTATTGGTTCTCGTAAGCTTTCGAATCATGAGCTCGTCCTGATAGCCACCCTTTTCCTTTAAAGAAAACCGTAGTTCATCCCCTACGGAAACATTGTAATTCTTCGCAAAATTTCCCATATTGATGGCTACAAGCAGTCTCTTCTTCCCTGTATCATCGCGAAATAAGAGTTTTCCCGTATCCACATCGCTGTAAGAGGTACAAAGAGGAAGGATAAGCTCCTCATCCTTCAGCTTTAGGCTCAGCAGATCGCCTACTTGATAGCCTGCCTGATAGAGCCTTTCCTCCGATAAATCAAGGACCACATTCCCGAATTTCTCCACTTCCGTAACCTTCGCGCTCAGCGTTTCCGCGGTAGATTCCGCAGTGCCGGAAACAGTGGCAAGCAGAGTCGGAGACGCCATCGGCATCCTGATTCCGGCAAAAGCCTCCAATTGCACTAAAATAAGGCTACAGAGTAAAAATATCCATAGCCCGGGTTTCCACTTCTTCACATGCATAGCTCTTCCTCCTTTTATAAAGATAACTGCATATCCTAAGGAACTTAGGATAAATGTACAAGATGAACTATTCTTTTCCTAATCTGTAGAGTATTATACCGTATTTATTCTTCAAGAAGAAGTGCCGCAGTTTGAAGTAGTGAAAAGAAGTTTTTAATCCTATTACTCTTTTACATATTGTTGAACGGCATCGCATACATATTGTGCTGTTCCATCTCCAAACTGATCTAAGTTGTTTTTGAATTCTTTATTCTGAACATATCCATAAGCGATGCTTGAAAATACATCCATTGGGCAATCAAATGCATATCTGCATAAATGTTTATGAAGTTCTTCCGCTAATTGTATATTTTCTTGCGCCGTGGCACTCAATCCATTTGACTTATTTTCAGAAAAAGCAAAGAATATTCTATTAAATCCATCGGTTATTTCTTGTTCTTTTCCTTTTTGCTTTTGAATTGTCTCTTCAATCACTTCTCGGCCATAGAGGTCTATAGCAGCTTGCTTATATTTTTGATTATCTTGATAGCTAAACCCTTTAAATTTCTCTTTTGTAGGCATGGAAACCTTCCTTTCTTCTGATTCTATTGTCTTTTCCAATGTTTCTATCAAAGTTAGGAGCTTTTGTTTTTCTTTTTGCATTAATTTGAGCTGAGCCTTTAGATGATTTAGTACTTCCCCATCCTCATTTTTTAACAATTCTTTTATCTTCTTTAAGGAAAATCCCAAGTACTTATAGAACAGTATCATTTGCAGGAATGATATATCCTCCTCGGAATAATACCTATAACCATTTTCTTTTTTTTGAGGAGACAGCAACCCAATCTCATCATAATGATGTAAAGTGCGCACCGATACACCACTAATTTCACTAACATATTTGATCAAATACATCTAGGCACCTCCTAACAAGGAAGACTATAAACTATTACATTACGTTATAGTCAATCGCTTTTTTCTAACTTAGAAAAAAATCATGCACCACAAGCTAAAGAGGAATAGATAAAAAGTCAAAACTATAGAACTTATGCAATCGGTTTCTAACGAGAGATTACGCTTTACGAGCGATTGTTGTTATGAATAAAAAAGAGACTGTAAAACAAAGGCACTTTATGCTATGCAGGTTCACTGCGAGACACGCTCTCGCTAACCTCGCCACGTAGGGGATACTAAGCGAAAAACTGCATTTCATTTGTTTTTCGCAAGTACCCACGGGCTCAGATTGTCCCGCATCGAACCTGCATAGCAATAAATAGCATTGCTTTAATTTTTACAGTCTCTTTATTCGAAGCTCTATACTTACCGTTCGAGCTTCATTCCTATATTTCTCTTCTTACTCTCTGATCCCGTACTTCTCGATGATATAGTCCATATCCTTATCTCCTCTTCCGGAGAGGTTAATAAGGATAGAGCCCTTGTTCATTGTTTTTGCGAGCTTCATGCCGTATGCCACTGCATGAGAGCTTTCTATTGCAGGAATGATGCCTTCCATTCTGGAAAGAGTGAAGAATGCATCAATGGTTTCCTCATCATTTACTACATCATACTTTACTCTTCCGATATCATGTAAGAAGGCATGCTCCGGGCCGGAGGACGGATAATCGAGACCGCTCGCTACGGAATATACCGGTGCCGGTTCTCCCTTTTCATCCTTTAACATAATGCTGTTAAAGCCGTGCATAATCCCTTCTTCTCCGTAGGTAAGGCTTGCCGCATGATCTCCGAGTGCAGTTCCTCTTCCCAAAGGTTCTACGCCGTAAATCGTCACCGGGTCATTTAAGAAGCCCGAGAAAAGTCCCATGGCGTTCGATCCGCCGCCTACGCAGGCTACGATAGCATCCGGAAGCTCTCCCGTCATATCAAGGAACTGCTCTCTTGCCTCGATTCCCACTACACTTTGGAAATCTCTCACCATCATGGGGAAGGGGTGCGGTCCCACTACGGAGCCGATGC
>CAUSIX010000010.1:0-14175 GCA_963531555.1 uncultured Oribacterium sp. | reverse complement strand
ATACCACGGATATCATCGTGGATGATCAGGAGTTCGCTGACAGTAAGGGACAAGGAAGCGGAAGTTCTTCCTATTCCAAGGAATCAAGCGGTCCGTTTATGGGCGGTTCCGACAGTTTAAGCGAAGGATTTATGAGTATACCTGATGGGGTAGAGGACGAGGGACTCCCCTTCACCTAGGTTGGGAAGTTTTCCTCAGGATGAAAGAAGGCGGGATTGAGCCCGCCGTTTTAAGGAGGAAAGCCATGGCATTTCAGAAGTCAGATAAAAGCGGTTCACAAAGACCAAGACGCGCCGGCGGCTTCCGCAGCAGAAAGAAAGTTTGTGCATTCTGCGGAGAGAAGTCCAAGCCGGTAGATTATAAGGATGTAGGAACTCTTAGAAAGTTCATTTCTGAGAGAGGTAAGATTCTTCCGAGAAGAATCACAGGTACCTGTGCATCTCATCAGAGAGCAATCACAACAGCAATCAAGCGTGCAAGACACATTGCTTTGTTGCCATATCAGGTAGACTAATGAAGGCAGCTCCACGAAAGTGGGGCTGTTTTTTTATGCGTTTCGCTCTTTTAATGTACAAAACCTCGTTAAGAAGAGCAGTAAACGTGAGGGGAAGTTCTTTTTATAGCAAGACGCAAAGGAAAACTTGACAGGAAATACTCTTTTATATATTCTTAAAAACGTGCAAATATTCATTATTTTAACTTTATGACATTCATGAAAATTCTTCGACTTTACCTAAACAATAAAGTAACAGCACGGAATGGCAAGGAAAGAAAGACGGCTTAGCTGAAAAGCAGGACTTAGCAGGAGTGCAAAAGCAGGACTTGGCAGGAATGTAAAAAAGCAAGATTGAGCAGAATTCTACAAGCAGGCAGCAGGAGGGAAAATGGCAGAAGAAATAAGAGATACCGGAGAAGAGGAACTGGAACGTATCCGGCAACTGGAAGCGTCTCCCGAGTACCAAGAGAAGCTCCGGATTCTTCGGGAAAAGATGAAAGTCAACATCCAATGGAAGATGTATAAAATTGCCTTGGTGATTGGGGCAGTCTTACTTTTTGCTTTGTTCAAGTTCGTAGGCATTGCTATTTTGGCAATTTTAGGATTTATTTTTGTTTATCCCGTGTATAAAAGGAAGCGAGAACTCTTTCGTGAAAAGAAAGAGAACAACGAAGTCCTTTATGTGGAAAGGTTTTTATCTCCTATTGTAAAAGAGATTTTTCCTACGGGAGAAATGAAGGTTACTCCGGATTTTCTTTTGGATCCCGTAAAGAAGGTTTGCCCCTCTTCCGCCAATTATCGGGGAAATACGGAACTCTGCTTTCACGATAAGAGAGAACTTTCCGTAATGAATCTTTATGCTTATCACATCGTGGAGAGCACGGACAGCAAGGGACGAACATCGAGAAAAGAGGTGACGGATTTCTACGGACAGGTTTTTCGGATGCAGTTCCCGCGATCCTTTTCAGGACATATTCGGATTGTTCCTACGGAGAAAACGGCAATTTTGAAGAGAGAAGTACAGAATTATCCGGGTAAGCAGAAAAATGAGTTGAAGATCGACACGGAGGATATCACCCATAACGAACATTACAATATTTTCTGTACCGATGAGTTCAGTGCAAGACGCTTCTTAAACCCGACCGTTTTAGATTGGTTTGATAAAAATATTGCAGAGAGCCGGACGGCAATTTATATCGAAGACGATACCATGTACATCTCCCGTTATACGGGGTATCAGCTTTTTCCCGTTCCCAAAACGCTAGCAGAAGTAGATAAGCTTTCTATGGTGGAAGAGTATAAGAAGCTTCGTGCGGAGATAGACTTTTTAGAGAGCTTTACAGAGGTATTTAAAGAAAGCTGAGCTTTTGTCGCATGAGAAAATAGAAGAATTCAGCTTAAAAAATAAAGAAATTCAACTGGAGAAAAGGAGTAAAGCTCATTTTCATAAAAGAAGATTAAGGAGGGAAAAATATGCTTTTAATTCCGATTATTTTGGCGGTGATTTTTTTCTGGTTTATCGGACAGAGTAATAAACTAAACCGCTATGTGGTTTCCATTGAGGAATCCAAAAAGACAGTGGATATTACACTGGTAAAGCGTTATGATACGATTTCCGAAATGCTGAAGGTGGCGAAGGCCTATGCAAAGCATGAGGAAAAGGTGTTCACGGAACTCGTGAATTTACGGCAGGGAGCGAGTATGCAGGACACCAATAGGGCCATTGCGAACCAAAACGATGTGCTTTCTCAGATTCATGCCGTAGCGGAAAACTATCCGGATCTTCTTTCTTCTCAGCAGTTTTTAGCTTTGCAGAAGGAGATTGCTTCGGAAAATGAGGATCTTGCGGCGGCTAAGCGTATTGTAAACAGTAATGTTCGTGTCATCAATCAGGCCATCGTGAGCTTCCCGACTTCTCTCGTAGCCGGCATTAAGGGAATGGGTAAGTTTGACTTTTTAGAGGAAGACCTTACGGGAAAGAGGGATTTAAAGGATCTGAATTACGACATTTAATAGAACAATTTCGTCAATACTATTCTCGTCAATACTGTACTGTAAAAATCCGTTGCCTTGGCTGTAATATTACGGCTAAGGCAATTATTTCGTAAGGCAATCATTCATGCGAAGAAACAATATTCTTTTTTGGAATGGCAGATATTTGCTATTGTAGCTTTAGCAAGATTAGTGCTATAGTTTAGCGGTGCAAACGGAGTAGGATACGCTTAAAGTAAAGCGTGTTGATTTACGAAAGAAAATGGAGGCAAGTTTATGTCTTATGTCAGTGAGGTATATCAGGAGCTGGAAAAAAAGCATCCGCATGAGGCGGAGTTTTTGGAGGCCGCAAAGAGAATCTTGGAGTCTCTTTCTCCCATTGTAGAAGCAAATGAAGAGCTGTATCGTAAAAATGCTCTGCTGGAGCGTTTTGTGGAGCCGGAAAGAATTATCAGTTTCCGTGTGCCATGGACGGATGATCAGGGGAAAAACCATGTCAATATCGGCTATCGTGTGCAGTTTAATTCCGCAATCGGACCCTATAAAGGAGGACTTCGTTTCCATCCGACGGTCAATCAGGCAATCTTAAAGTTCCTCGGCATGGAGCAGATTTTAAAGAATTCTCTTACCGGTCTTCCTATCGGCGGCGGTAAGGGCGGTGCCGATTTTGACCCGAAGGGTAAGTCGGATGCGGAAGTCATGCGTTTCTGCCAGAGTTTTATGACAGAACTCTATAAGTATATCGGAGCAGACGAAGACGTGCCTGCCGGAGATATCGGTGTAGGAGGAAGAGAAGTGGCCTTTATGTACGGTCAGTACAAGAGAATTACCAATCTCTATGAGGGGGTTTTTACCGGAAAGGGAAGAAGCTTTGGCGGATCTCTTGCTCGTCCGGAGGCAACGGGCTACGGCTTAATCTATATTGTGGAGGAGATGCTTAAGGCTGCCGGAAAAGAGCTTAAGGGCAAGGTGCTTGCCGTTTCCGGTTCCGGAAATGTAGCGCAGTATGCGATTCAAAAAGCGGAGAGCCTCGGAGCAAAGGTAGTGACCTGCTCGGATTCGAGCGGTTATGTTTATGATCCGGAGGGCATTAAGCTTGATGTACTTTTTGATATCAAGCAGGTAAAAAGAGGAAGAATCTCCGAATATGCGGAGCGTGTTCCGGGAGCAAGCTTCCATGCCGGCGAGCGTCCTTGGGCTGTGAACTGTGATGTGGCTTTACCCTGTGCAACACAGAATGAGTTAAACGGAGAGGAAGCGAAGACTTTAATCGAGAATGGTTGCTTCTGTGTTGCGGAAGGTGCGAATATGCCCTCTGACGAGCATGCGGTAGATGTTTTCTTGGAGAAGAAGATCCTCTATATGCCGGGTAAAGCTGCGAATGCCGGCGGCGTTGCCGTGTCCGCTTTGGAGATGAGCCAGAACTCTCAGAGACTGTCATGGACTTTTGAAGAAGTGGATGAAAAGCTGAAAGGCATCATGCAGAACATCTATAAGAATGTTTCCGGAGCTGCAAAGAAATACGGTTATGAAGGAAACTTTGTAGTAGGAGCCAATGTTGCCGGCTTTGAAAAGGTAGCCGAGGCAATGCTTAGTCAGGGAATGGTATAGGGAGAAAAGGGAAGTTTAAACCGTTAAGTACGAAATGGCGCATGCTTAGCGCAAGATAATTCTTAAAACTTAAAAAGTGGAACTGCTGAAAATTGTGCTTTGCACTGTCGGCAGTTCCCTTTTTCTTTGATGGACTTTAGCCGGTATCAGGGCTGCGGATTACATCTCTGTTTTCTAAAAATTCCGGGAAGAGCTTGCAATGCAATGGAAAGTATCGTAATATGCATGGGTACTATTCGGCGGAAATGCCGAAATTGAAGGAGATATGATGCACAAGTTTCTGCGTTCTATAGGATTTTCCGCATTGCAAAATGATCGTGAGACGGAATTCTACTTGGACAGAGCAATTCATGAAAAATATCGTACTGCTTTTGTGGCCGGTGAATCCGGAAGAGTGGTAGAACAATATCAGCTGCCGGTGGCTCCTTCCATGGGCATTACAGTCGTAGGGCACAGAGATATGGATGGTGTCTTTATTCGGGACTATTATTTTCCGTATATGCAGTCTTATGAGGGAATTCATACGGAAGAATCGGGAATTGAGAGACATACGGAGAAAGAAACCTATGCAGGGGTAATGGAAGATTTCAGTTCCGGAATAACCCTCATTTTTTATTTGTGTAATTCTTTGGAAGCCGGACAATTAAAGAGGATGGGGGTAAAGATACAGCCCAAAGAGGTCTTTTTAACAGGAATGGCTGTAGAAGGTAAGATTCTTCTTCCGATAGAGAAGCAGGAGGATGAAGAGCATTGTAAGCAAAAAAAACGGGAACAAAAGCGTCTTTTTGATGCCGCAAAGGCCGGAGATGAGGATGCTATAGAGATTCTGACGGAAACGGATATCAACCTGATGTCGGAAATCAATAAACGGATAGAGGAAGAAGATCTTTACAGCTTGGTAGAAAGCAGCTTTATGCCTACCGGAGTGGAATGTGATCAGTATGCAATACTGGGAGAGATTATTTCCCTAAGAATGAAGAGCAATGTCTATACCCATGAAAATGTTTTGGATTTAAAATTACAGTGTAACGATACTATTTTCCATGTCTGCATGAATGAGAAAGATCTTCTCGGCGTTCCGGCTATCGGAAGACGCTTTAAGGGAACGGTATGGATGCAGGGGGAAATGGAATTTCTGGAAGAAAATAAATAGAGTTGTATAAGAGAATGGGAAGATAATAGACAGAGTTGCCGGAAAGAATCGAAAGAAAATACATAGAGCGGCATGAAAGAATGGAAAGACCATAGATAGAGTCATCATGAAAGAAAAAGAAGATATACTGTCTCACATTAAAGACTTACGGCAGATGGCGGAGGAGCGTGGCTACGTGACAACGAGCGCCTTTCTGTCGGAAGAGGAGCGGGCAAAGTTCCTGCAAAGTACTAGGGGGGAGCGAGGCGCCTCCTATTTTCTTTTGCCGGAAAATGGGGAAAGACAGCTCTTTGTTTTCTATCCGAGTTTTATGACGGAGGAAGAGTGTAGAACTTCTCTTTCCGGAGAAAATGCGCCTTTTTCTATCCTGGAAATCCGGGGAAAGCAGGAAAAATTCGCAGAGAAGCTCTCTCACAGAGATATTTTGGGTGCGGTAATGAATTTGGGAATTACTAGAGAGCAGGTTGGGGATATCCTTTTTCAGGAAAGCGTCTCCTACCTTTTTCTCTTACGGAAAATGAAGGACTATGTTGCGGAAAATCTCACGACTATCCGACACACTACTGTAGAACTAAGGGAAGTTATGGATACGGAAGGGATAGAGAGAAGAGAGGTCGAAGAGAGGATTTTTGTTCCTTCCGAGCGATTGGATGCCGTAGTTTCCGCCGTTTTTCATCTTTCGAGAGGAAATGCGCAGGAGTACTTCCAAAAGGAACTCGTTTACCGGGACGGAATAACGGTAAAGGGCAGCAGCAGTCTAAAGGGCGGAGAAAAAATCTCCGTCCGCGGCCTTGGAAAGTTTCGCTATATCGGGGTGGAGAAGAATACCAAGAAGGGACGGATTGTAGCGGTGATATTGCGGTATGTTTGATAATAAAGTAAGGGGAACAAAGCTACAGTCTCCTCTTTCGTAAAGACGCTCTTGCTTGGGCTCCGTGACAGTCTATCAATCTCTTACAATCACTGTTATCTCTTATCTCATTCCGATATACTGTAATTTTTTAACTGTGCTTCCAATGCAGCGGGAACTTTGGCGGAAATCAGGATGCCGTCTTCTTCATAGGAGAGGGAGAGGAGCTTTCCCTCGCTTCGGATTTTGCTTTCATAGGCGGAAGCGGAATAGGGAAGAAGGATGTTTATCTGCCTAAGGCCTGCCGAGAGGACTTGTGAAATCTTTTCGACAAGCTCTTTTATGCCCAGCTTTTCCTTTACGGAAATGTAGAGCTTTTCGCCTCGTAGCTTCGGAAGCTCTTCCAAGGGAAGAACTTTATCGCATTTATTCATCACATAGAGCATGGGAATATGCCCGGCTTCGAGCTTCTTTAAAGTGTCCAGCGTGGCATCCATGTGTTTCTGATAATTTTCATCACTGTAATCCACGACCTGTAAAATCAAATCCGCTTCCACGGCTTCTTCCAAGGTGGAGTGAAAGGCGTCGAGGAGCTTGTCCGGCAGTGAACGGATGAAGCCTACCGTATCGGCAAGCAGGAATTCTTCACCCTTCTCCTGTACAATTCTTCGAATGGTGGTATCGAGGGTGGCAAAAAGCATATCTTTTTCTTCTACGCCCTCTGCCTGATTTTCCTTACTGAGGGCAAGAAGCGCATTCATAAGACTGGACTTTCCCGCATTGGTATAGCCGACCAGCGCCACCCTTGGAATGGCGGACCTATCCCTTTTTTGCCTTTTTACCTTTCGCACTTCCTCCTGCTTTTTTAATTCTCTACGGAGGATAGCCATTTCCTCCTGAATTTTCCGCTTATCCAGCTCAATCTGCTTTTCTCCCGAACCACGGTTGGAAAGGGAGCCGGAAGCACCACCCTGACGGGATAGATTTTCCCGTAAGCCGACAAGTCGGGGAAGCAAATACTCAAGCGTGGCGTACTTTACCTGCATCTTCGCTTCCTTGGTTTTCGCTCTTTCCGAGAAGATTTGTAAAATAAGCTGTGTGCGGTCTAAAACCTCACAGGGAAGTGCTTTTGTTAGATTGTGAAGCTGAGACGGGGAAAGCGGATTTTGGAAAATAACAAGATTTGCATCATGGAACAGAACGGCTTCTCGTACCTCTTCCACCTTGCCGCTTCCGATAAAGCTTGCGCTGTCTTCTCTCGCAAGGCTCTGGCTAAGGCTTGTTACGGGACGAATGCTTAAAGCTTCGCAAAGCCCGGAAAGCTCCTCCATATCGAGAGAAAAATCCTTATTGTCCGGAAACTGAACGCCGACTAAGACAGCCCTTCTTTCTTCGATTTTATATTCTTCCATAAGACTCCTTTATTCTTTACTTGTAGGGGAACTATCCTAGAGGATTATCCTGAAGATATATTTCCTATGTAAACTGCTCTTTTACTTAATGTCCATTGAAAAGCCATTAGTAAAGAAGAAAATCAGATTGCATTGGGATAGCCCCAGCCCTTAGCTCTTTTCACAAAGAAAAAGCTGAAGAGGAAGGGGAAGACCAGGAGGAAAAGATAATGCATAAGAATCCTTAGGGCGGTATCCGCAAAAAATTCCTCCGGCATAATGTTAATCATACGGCTTAGTGCAGGATCAAACTCCCAGTTTCCCTGTGTGAAAAAAATGTGATGAAACTCTGTAAAAGCGGTATCAAAATGCATTACGGAATAGAAGGAAAGAAGCAGCAGGAGAAAAAGCAGTCCTATAGAAGTAAAGAGAAAGCCCTTTCCCAGAATATAAAAGGCTCTACCATGCTCCAAAATCAGAAGGAGAAAGAGAATGGCGAGGCAGGAGAGAATAAACATGGTGCGTAGTGTAAGACTTGTCGTAAACAGCACCCGAACATCCGCCATGTGGGAAGCCTCATCCTCTTGGTAAAACGCCGTACTTTCTCCATTTACCGAAACGGGAATTAAAAGATTCTCCCGATCTCCCCGAAGATAACGCAGAGTTTCCCGCATCACATTTTCCAAATCGGAAAGAGGAATTTCCTCCCCCCTATATTCCTTAAGACTTTCTTCTACATTGAATTTTTTAAATTCTTTTTTATAATAAGAAGAGTTGTTATAACAAGCTAAGTCAAAAGCGCTGACAAAAAGAATAAAGTAAAGCATCAGCGTGAAAAGCACAGCCAAAATAGGATAGCTAAAGCGCAGATATTTTTTCATAAAAACCTTTCCGAAAACTTTTTTTGCATCATAAATACTTCGATATTGTAGCATAAATAGGGCGGAAAGAATATGCTGCTCTACCATCCGATTTTATCGATTTCCCATGCAGTAGAGGGAATGAAAAATAAGAAAGTGGGTAAAAGCCGGACAGTTGGGGGAAAAACGGAAATGATGAAAAAAGAAAAGTGTAGAGTGATAAAAGGAAAGGGAAAATAAATGATTAAAATGCGACTAATCCGGCTTTTAAAGGGGGCCGGAAAGTATATCGTACAGCAGATAGTATGGCAATGGATTTCGCTCCTTGCACAGGTCGTGATTGTGTACAATATTGCCCATCTCTTAGAGAATGCTTGGCGCGAGAATCTCAGTGCGGAGGGGATAGTACTTACTCTGGGAATTGTCTTACTCGGACTGGGCTTTCGCTTTCTCTGTGACCGCCTGTATACAAAGGCGAGCTTTCATGCCAGTGCGGATGTGAAACGAATTCTTCGGAATAAGATTTATGAGAAAATGCTCTCTCTCGGACCGTCCTACCGAGAAAGTGTAAACAGTGCGGAAATCGTGCAAATGGCAGGTGAGGGAGTGGAACAGCTGGAAACCTATTTCGGAAGGTATCTAAGCCAGTTTTTCTACTCTCTTTTGGCACCGATTACCCTCTTCTTTATCCTCTCGCGTATCAGCGTTCAAACGGCACTGCTCCTCCTACTTGCTGTGCCTCTTATTCCTATTGTCATTATGCTTGTTATGATTGTAGCCAAAAAATTGCTCAGCAACTATTTTGCAATCTATTATGGACTTGGCGACAGCTTTTTGGAAAAGCTGCAGGGCATGACCACCTTAAAGATTTATCAGGCGGATCAGGCTGCAGCGGAGGACATGGACAGGGAAGCGGAGCGCTTCCGGAAAATCACGATGAAGGTGCTTTCCATGCAGTTAAACAGTACTTCGGTGATGGATATTGTCGCTTACGGCGGGGCGGCGGTCGGGATCATCTCGGCACTTGGTCAATTTTCCAAAGGGGCAATTTCTCTTTCCGGCGTTTTCATGATTACCCTCCTTGCGGCGGAATTCTTTCTCCCCATGCGACTGCTCGGAAGCTTCTTTCATATCGGTATGAACGGGATGAAAGCAAGTGACCGTATCTTTGCTTTTCTGGATCTTCCGGAAGCGGAAGACGGGAAAGCTGTACTGGAAGAGGAAGCAATACGGATTTCCATGGAGAAACTTTGCTTTTCCTATGAGGAGAGTCGGGAAATCCTTCGTGATGTCGAATTGGAAATTCCTGCCTGTTCCTTTGTGTCCCTCGTGGGTCTTTCCGGATCCGGAAAATCCACTATAGCCGGGATTCTTATGGGGAAAAACAAGGGCTACAAAGGCTCCGTAAAGTTAAACGGAAGAGAGCTTACGGAATTTTCGTCTCGGTCTATCCTCGATAAAATGACGATGATCGGGCATGACAGTTGGATCTTTAAGGGGACTGTGCGGGAGAATCTTCTCCTCGGAAAGCCATCCGCAACCGAGGAGGAGATGAAGGAAGCCTTAAAAAAGGTAAACCTCCTCTCCTTTATAGAAGCACAGGGCGGACTTGCTATGCCGCTCCTTTCGAACGGTACCAATATTTCCGGAGGGCAGAAGCAAAGACTTTCTCTTGCAAGAGCACTCCTCCACGATACTCCGGTCTATATTTTTGATGAAGCGACCTCGAATATTGATGCGGAAAGTGAAGAAATGATTATGGAGGTCATTCATGAGCTTGCAAAAAGCAGAACGATTCTCTTGATTTCCCATAGACTGGCTAATGTTGTAGGGAGCGATTGTATTTTTATGTTGGAAAACGGTAGAGTGGCGGAAGCCGGAAAGCATGAGGAGCTCCTGAAAAAGGGAGGCAGCTACAGCCGTTTGTTTAAGGAACAGAGAGAGCTGGAACGCTATTCGGAAAAACATAAAGAGAGTTCTGAAAGAAGACATAAAGATAGTTTTGTAGAAACACAAAGAGATACTGGTATGGAAGAACCGGGGCATATGGAAGACTTGCAGGATCAAAGAGGAGAAAGGGAAGATATAAAGGAAGGAGGAGAAAAGCATGAATAAAAGAAGATCGGACTTGGCGATTATGCGGAAGCTTATCGTGCTTATAAAGCCCCTTACGGGAGTGATGCTGACCGGCATAGTCCTGGGTGTTTTGGGATTTTTATGTGCAATCTTCCTTACCATTCTCGGGGGATACGGAATCCTAAAGGGGATTTTGGAGCTTCCTGCTTTGCATGGCCTTTCCGGGGCTAGCTTTTCTATGCCGGGGGGCTTCTTCTCTTTTGCTACAGGCTCATGGCAGAAGCTCTTTACTGTGATTCTTCTCTTTGCCGCAGCGCGCGGAATCCTGCACTACGGTGAACAGTATTGCAACCACTACATTGCCTTTCGAATCTTAGCGATTATCCGTCACAAGGTATTTGCCATATTAAGAAAACTCTGCCCGGCGAAGCTGGAGGGAAAGGAAAAGGGAAATCTCATCTCCGTGATTACTTCGGACATCGAACTCTTAGAGGTCTTTTTTGCGCATACCGTTTCCCCCATTGCCATTGCGTTTTTGACTTCGCTGATTATGCTTCTCTTTATAGCTAAGCAGCATATTCTTGCGGGAGCGATTGCCTTAGCGGCCTATCTTACCGTCGGCGTGCTACTTCCCATTTGGAACGGAAAGCGCAGCGCGGAAGCCGGCATGGCACTGAGAAGCGAGATGGGAGAGTTAAATAACTTTGTTTTGGACAGTCTCTACGGTCTGGATGAAATCCAGCAATACCATGTGGGAGAAAAGCAGGCTATGGAAATGGACGAAAGGTCGAAAAGACTCTCCGCTTTCCAGAGAAACTTAAGCTCCTTTGAGGGCTCACAGCGTGCGGTGACGAATCTTGCGATTCAGCTTTTTTCCTGGGGAATGTTTTTCACCATGCTTTTCCTCTATCAGAGCCATATCGTCAGCTTTTCTTCTCTGCTCCTTTCCACCCTTGCTATGATGAGCTCCTTTGGACCGGTTGTAGCACTTTCTTCTCTTTCCAATACCTTAAACCAGACCCTAGCCTCCGGAGAGAGGGTACTTTCCCTTTTAGAGGAGGAGCCGGCGGTAGAAGAGGTATCGAACGGAGAAGAGATTCCCTTTAACGGTGCAAACGTCGAAAAACTTACATTTTCTTATCAGGATGAAATCATTCTGAATCAGGTTTCGGTTGACATTCCGAAGGGAAAGGTTCTCGGGATTCACGGTGTCAGCGGATCCGGAAAATCCACTCTTTTAAAGCTGCTTATGCGTTTCTGGGATACGAAAGAGGGAGAGATTTTATTTTCCGGAAAAAATGTGAAGGAAATCAATACGGACTGCCTTCGTAAAATGACAAGCTATGTGACACAGGATACGATTCTCTTCCATGACAGCATCGGGAAAAATATTGCAGTCGCAAAGCTCTCCGCTACGCAGGAAGAGATTGAAAATGCGGCGAAGAAAGCAAGCATTCATGACTTTATCATGAGCCTCCCTAAAGGATATGAAACGAAGGTGGGCGAGCTTGGAGATTCTCTTTCTGATGGAGAAAAGCAACGAATCGGTCTCGCAAGAGCCTTCCTTCACGATGCGGAGCTTCTGCTTCTCGATGAGCCTACCAGCAATCTCGATGTCTTAAACGAGGGCATTATTTTGCAATCCTTAGAGAAAGAAAAAGAAGGAAAGACCGTAGTGTTGGTTTCGCACAGACAATCCACCATCTCCCTTGCCGACCGAATTTATGAGATGGAGAAGGGGCGAGTTTCTTAAAGTTAGGAGAATAGTATGGGAAAAGAAACAAAAACCAATGCGTGCAGAATATTGGACAGGGCAAAGATTTCCTATGAGGAAAGGGAGTACCCTGTAGACGAAAATGATCTTTCCGGCGTGCATGTTGCGGAAGTGCTTGGTGTTCCGCCGGAGAGTATGTATAAGACCTTGGTCCTAAAGGGCGATAAAACGGGCTACCTTGTGATTTTAATTCCGGTAGCCGAGGAGCTTGACCTGAAAAAGTGCGCGAAGCTTTCCGGAAATAAAAAGGTGGAAATGCTTCCGATGAAGGATTTACAGGGGATTACCGGTTATATCCGAGGAGGCTGCAGTCCGGTCGGAATGAAAAAGCTTTTCCCAACCTTTGTACAGGAAGAAGCAAGGGAGCGGGAGAGCTTCATTATCTCCGCCGGAAGAAGAGGAGCACAGCTTGTCCTCTCTCCGATAGAATTAGTCAGCTTCCTGCGGGGAGAGTTTGCGGATTGTATTCAGAAGTAGGACGGCTCCGGAAGCGTTTCGCTTCGGAGAAGATAAGGGATAGATACAGAAAAAATAGGTTTGAAAACAAAGCTTTTACGCTGTGCAGGTCCGTTGCAGGGCACGCTCTCGCTAACCTCGCCCAGTAGGGGATACTAAGCGAAAAACAGCATTACATTTGTTTTTCGCAAGTATCCACGGGCTCAGATTACCCTGCAACGGACCTGTACAGCAAATTACTACAGCTTTGTTTTTCATAGCCTATTTTTTTCTTTATGCTTTTAATGCAGCCTCCAGCACTCTCTTTACATTTTCCTTTGCTTCGTCGTACTTTTCTCCGACATGTGCTTCGTAAATTTTTTCTTCCTTTACGAACATCGCCGGAGTTGCCCAGTAATCGTACTGATCGGCAATCTCGGGGTGCAGTCCTTCATCAATTTCTTCGAACTCTACCTTGCCGTATTCCGGGTTCTCCGAAATGAGTTCTTCTCTTGCCTTTCTTGCCTGTGCGCAGTAGGGGCAACCGTTTACATAAAAAAATCTTACTTGAGCCATATTTACCTCCATATTCTTCAAAAACAGGGCTTTATCCGGTAAAAGCAGAGTATCTCATTTAAAGATAAAGCCTTTTTCTTTACAGCGAGTATCGCTCGCAAAGCGTGCGGTATCTCGAGTACATTCTGTGTTTTACAATACGGGAAGCCGGGGTCTATTGCAACGAAAAAATGCTTTATAGTTCTAAAATTTTTGTAATAACAGATAAGGGAAAGCTCTCCCTTCTCTACATTTTTATTTTCTTTTAGATTGGCGACTATTTTCTACCGTTAAACTTGTTTTCGATCGTTTTTAGTAGCATCCCCTTATGACAACTGAAACTCTTGGAGCAGAGCCTTTCTGTAGTCCGGGCTCTCGGAGGCTTTTTCAATGTCCGCAATTCTTCCTTCTCTTACGAGTAAACCCATCAGCTTAGCCATCTTGCTTTCGCTTTCTGCTCTTCCCTCTTCCTTGCCCTTTACCATTCCCTCTTTCTCCCATTGCTTTTTTAACCGGTCGTAATACGTTGTCATGGCGTCATGCTCTCCCTTCTCTATATTTTTATTTTCTTTTAAATCGGCGACTCTTTTTGCAAGAACCCTGGAATGCATCTTCTTTGGATCTTTGGTGTAGAAATCCTCTATCAGTTTTCCCAATTCATTCTCGCTGTTTTTACTTGTATTTAGGTAAATGATTTCCGCCTGATCCGGAAACTTCTTGCCGGATTCCTGTATTATTCTGGAAATGTGATAAATCTGTTTGTTCTCCTTCAAAATATCCTTTGCACAAATAAATATAACATAGCTTTCCGGTAAATTTTCAAAAGTTTTTCCTTTTTTCAAGATATGCATATCAATTAGTCCGGAATGATAGCGGGCACGCTTCGGACTTGCTCCGTGCGAATCGTTTTGAACCTCTATATTGTATACTGTGCCTTTTGTATCACTGCAAAGACAATCCAAAATAAGAGAGCGTCCCTGCA
>CAUSIX010000009.1:0-14199 GCA_963531555.1 uncultured Oribacterium sp. | reverse complement strand
AGTTACCAGTTTAGACTAAGTTTTTTAGGGGGAGGGAACTTAATATCGTTTTTCCACTTGGTACAATTTATGGTCTTTATCCATTTCCTTCCTCGTGCAGAGAAAGTATTTCCGACGAATCGTGTCTTTAGGGCCGCCTATGGGGTCATCCCAAGTACAGTCCACATAGAGCCAAGTTCCATCGAGGAGCACTCGATTCCAAGCATGTGGCTTCCCTCTAGTGCCTCCTAATACATACTCATGCTCTATGCCTAGAAGATACATGAAAAAGTCAAAAGTGTCCGCATAGCCTGCACAATTTGCCTTGTGATACAGTAATGCACCTCGAATACTGTTGCAAGGAAAAATAATGTTATTATATTTTACATTTTTGATAATCCAGTCATGGACCGCCTTTATTTTTTCTCTATCCGTCATAGAATCCTTCGTGATTCGTTTTGCAATGTCATATGCCATGCGCTGCGCCCTGGTCTGATCGGAGTCATTATCTGTTGCATAGACTCTGCGCCCTTCCGGACGCCCGATAACCAGATAATGCTCCCATACTCTCCCGTCTCCCCATCCATAAGGGGTTAGTTTCGGATTGGGCTGCATCACATCCGGATTCTCTCTACGATATCGTTCACGATCCATATTTTCTCCATTAAAGCCGATAAATGTCATGTCTTGCCTTTCCGGCTGAAAGAAAAGAGTGTGCGCTATGCGCCCTTCCTTTTCTCCAGAATCGGTATAGTGTTGAAACAGTTTTTCTTTGTCATAGCCATACAATGCATAAAGCTCGGGATAATCCTCCGCATAGCGAACATAATCAAAGCTCGCTTTATTCACCCTTTTTAACAACCCGTATTCATAGCCTGTATCAGGCGTAGTCACTTCGCAGGGTTCCCCACATTCCTCGATGTCCTCATCACTCGTATACTCATCCTCTGTATACTCATACCCTCTATCCTCTTCGTCCGCGTCCTCTTCATCAGATTCATTGCTACGTTTGGCCCACTCTCCGTTCACAAGATATCCAGCGTCGTCAATTCTTCCACTTTTACATGCCGACCTTCTTGTTTCCTGTTTTCTACATATGCCGTCCGCACTCAAAAAGTAGCCGTCTATACTTTGGTTTCTCGCCATAGCACCGGTTTTCCCAAGGTAATACCACTTCCCTTTGATTTCTATCCATTGGCTCTGTGCCATGGCTCCATCCTCCATCATGTAGTAAAACATGCCAGATTGTGTAATCCATTCGGATTTCGCCATTGTCCCGTCTTCTTTAAAATAAAACCACTGCCCGTTGTCTTCTATCCAGCGGTTTGTAACTTTTACTCCATCCTCCCGGTATTCCCAGCTGTGCCCCGTCTGAACCCATTCTCCCGCTATAGACTTCTTTGAGAAAAGAAAGAGAAAAAGGCAAAGAAATAGAATTGTTTTTGTCCGTTGTACTCTCATCACATCCTCCATTTTCCGCAATACACTGTTTTTTAATGCAAGTAGTAAGGTATTTTTCTAACACAAATATTACGCTATTTTTCAAATGCACATTCATTAAAATATGCAATTTTTTTGATTACTTACACCATAAATTAATGTCTTGCTATGTATTTCGACAGATTTAAAAAATTTATTGGCTTTTTTCTATTCTTTTGCTTGATAAGCGAAAATTGTGAACAAGATGCCTACGGCTTCGCCTGCACCACTTATTAAGAATAAAAAAGAGATATTGCACGCTTTACGCACAATATCTCTGCATCCCTTTTTCCTAAAGGACTTTCTTTTTATTCTCTCCAAGTCGAGATTACTCATCGGGGAAATGGTCTGCTCCTATCTCCCCTTCCGTACATAAGAAATACTTGTATCGAAGGATATCTCTATCCGATACCGGATCATCCCAAGTACAATCTACATACAACCAGGTATCGTCTATTAATACCCGATTCCATCCATGACGCCCCTCTGATCCGCTTGAGTTTATTGCATTTCCGGTAATCACTTCACTTTGTATGCCTAAGACATACATAAAATAATCGAAGGTATTGGCATAACCGGAGCATACCGCAGTCTTATTTAACATAACCCCTATAATCCCATAGGATTCCTCCGGTATGGTATTATTTAGATAATTATCTTCGTCATATACCGTATTGTTGATAATCCAATCATGTACAGCTTTGATTTTCTCTCTGTCCGTCATGGAGTCCTTTGTGATTTGTTTTGCAACAGAGAATATCCTCTTCTTCGCTTCCACTTCAGGGCTGTCATAGGGAAGTCCATAGGCTTTTCTTCCCTCGGCATATCCTATTTCGCTATAATGATTCCACAAAGCTAAGGGGTCTGTTCCAAGGGCTGCCGCAACATCCGGATTATCCCTTGCATAGCGCTCGGTATCCAGATTGTTGTAATCATACGGATTATCTTCCTTCTTACGGAATACACTATAGATATCCTCTTCTTTAGGTTTAACGGGCAGAATATGTCCCAGTCGTCCCTCTTTTTTTCCGGAAAAAATATAATGTTCATAAAGTTTATTCTTATCGTAACCGAAAATTGCATATAAATCCGGGTTATCGTCGGCATAGCGAATATAGTCAAAATTCTTTTTCTCTAAGGAATAGGCAAAGCTGCTCATGCTGTACAGCATCGGAAAAGATAAGCCTAGAAACAGAGCCAAAGCCCTTTTAAAAAATGTATTCATATTCACATCCTTTTCCTGCGCATTTATGCATCTGCATCATCAACGTCATTTACTTCATCGTCGAAATAGTCATCGTACTGTTTATTCTTTTTTTGTCTTCTTCCCCTTCCCTGCACTTCATCCTCTATTCTTCCGCTGGACTTCACTTCATTCTCATTTTCATGCTTCCAAACGCCGTCATAGCTTAGGTAGTAGCCATCCACACATTGATTATGAGCCATAGCACCGGATTTTCCGAGATAGTAGCTCTTTCCGTTCCATTGTATCCATTGTTTCTGTGCCATAGCACCGTCCTGCATCATGAAATAGAAAACGCCGGATTCATTAATCCATTCCGATTGAGCCAGCCTGCCATCCGGCTTAAGGTAAAACCACTGCCCGTTTTCTTCAATCCAGCGATTTGTGACTTTTACACCATTCTCCAGGTATGCCCAAGCACCGTCTGCTTGTACCCATTCTCCCGCAAAAGCACGATTCGGGAGAAAAAAGAGAAGCAGACCGAAAAAGAGCAGTAATTTCGTCCATTGCTTTTTCATACTTTCCTCCATTCCCTGTTCCACAGCTTTTCATTGTTCTTTTTTCATATCTTTTTTCATCTCACCATCTTTTTTAAGCTTACTATATATTTCGACTTTTTTCTCCATAATATTCTTGATTTTGGGGATTTTTTTAAGCTAGGTAGAATTTACTTCTGCACTGGAATTTACTTTTTCAATTTAGCCTTTTTTCTTTTCCTTTTCTATTTAAAAAAGAGGAATAAAAATACCGGCCTCCCAAACGTTAGATTTTGAGTCTAACTTTTGGAAGGTCGGTACATACAGGATAGCTCTTTTTATCTATTCTAAACGAGTATCACCCTCGAATCGTACAGTATCTCGTTTAGTTTCCTTTTTCTTTTCCCGCATCCATCTGTGTTTCTACAGGAGGCTCTTCTTCCTTAACGGTAATCTGAGACTCGATGTATTCCATAACCTTATTCCGGATAGCCGCTTCTTCTACAAGCTCCTTACCGTACTGCTCAATCAGCTTAATGCGATTGGTCTCTTCTCCCGTAAGGGAAGACTCCGCCTTGGCAAGCTCGTCGAGAAGCTCATCGGTTGCACGAATATTTTGCTCATCGGCAATTTTTCTCATAATGAAAAGCTGCTTTGCGTAAGCATCTGCATTGGCATAGGCATCTTCCTTAAACTGTTCGACCGTCTTTCCGGACATATTGATTACATCGGCGGCTCCCATCCCATACTGCTTGTACTGATTTAACTGGGCATTTAAAATGTACGCCTTGGCATAATCTTGGATAGTCTTGGAAAGTTCTACCTTGGTCTTATCGGAAATCTGCTGTATAGCCTGGTCCTGAATTTCCGAGTGATAAGCAAATTCTTTTCTATTCTGCAACTGTTCTCTTATTTGGTCACGATAGCTCTCTACCGTTTCCGCGGTAGTGCCGTCATACTTCTTTACCCACTCGTCCGTAAGCTCCGGCTGACGTTTTACTTCATTCACCTTTACTTCAAACTCTGCTGCCTTACCTGCAAGATCCGCATTCTGATACTTCTCCGGGAAAGTCACCTTTACCGTTACGGTATCGCCGGCTTTCTTTCCAATCAATTGATCCTCAAATCCCGGAATAAACTGTCCGGAACCGAGCTTCAGATCCTGCTTCTCCGCTGTGCCGCCGTCAAACTTTTCTCCGTTGATGGTACCGCTGTAGTCAATATTTACGGTATCTCCTTCCTTCGCTGCGTCCTGGACGCTTGTCAGATTCTCTTCCAGTGCCTGATTAATGGCACTATCCACTTCCTCTTGTGTTACATTCTCCATAGGAGAAACTGTAACGGTAATGCTCTTTAAATCCGGCAGTGTAATCTTCCCCATTTCGGAAACCTTCGGCTCCTCAGGAACTTTCATATTTTCCAGTTCCTTAATCTCCGGACTGTCCTCTGTTAAGGTAGAGGGGCTCGCCGCTGCAGATCCCTTAACATCCGATGCGGAAGCCTTGCTTTCCGCCCCCTTCTTTCCACAAGCTGCTGCAAATACCGCCATAGCTAAAATGGTCGCTACGGCAAAAATCTTCTTTTTTCTCATAATACTCCTTAGTTAACTATTTTTGAAAAAGGAGAGAGAAAAACGCTTATTTTTCTCTCGTCACTTCTCCTGCTCTCATCTCTTTCGATATAAAGCATTTTTTACCTATCTGTTAAAGGCCAAAAATGCTTTATAAGTATAGTAAACATCCAGCTTCGCTGTCAATTCAAAAGGTGCATGCATGGAAAGCACTGCAACGCCGAGGTCTACGGTATCCACATCCATATTTCCCATAAACATGGCAATGGTTCCTCCACCGCCTTCATCTACCTTGCCAAGCTCTCCAATCTGCCAAGCCACCCCGGCATCTTCCATATAGCCGATAACCTTCTGCATGGTTTCCGCGGAAGCATCGTTGGAACCGCCTTTTCCTCTTACCCCGGTGTACTTGGTAAGTACCGGCCCATGGTTAAAGAAAGACGAATTCTGCTTCTCATATACATCCGGGAAGGTTGGATCATAGGCTGCATTGACATCGGAAGAAAGACAAAGAGAATTTCTCAGAATATCTCTTACTCTCTCTCCTTCGCACTCTGCAAGATCCTCTACAAAATGCAGTAAAGCATCGGACTCCATTCCGGTATTACCGGTAGAACCGATTTCTTCCTTATCCACTAAAGCGGTTAAAGAGGTATATTCCGGCTTCGTGCACTCTATCTCTGCCATAAGAGCTGTGTAAGCACAAACCTTGTCATCCTGTCCGTATGCACCGACCATGGAGCTGTCCAGACCTACATCGACCGCTTTCTGCGCCGGAACCAAGGTTAATTCAGAGCGCATAAAATCTTTCTCGGTAATGCCGTACTTCTCATGTAAAATAGACAAAACCTTCAGCTTAAAGGCTTCCTTTACTTCCTTATCTTCTACCGGAAGAGAACCTAAAAGAATATTCAGCTCTTCGCCCTTAATTCCTTCGTTCAGCTTTCTCTCGCCCTGTGCCCTCCCAAGATGCGGTAAGAGGTCGGTAATGACGAGTACAGGATCACCCGGCTTCTCTCCGAAATCCACATCGATTGCCTTTCCGTCAGAAAGCATAATTCTTCCGTGAAGAGCGAGCGGAATAGTCGTCCACTGGTACTTCTTGATTCCGCCGTAATAATGGGTCTTAAAGTATGCCAGTTCCTCCGTCTCGTAAAGCGGATTCGGCTTTAAGTCGATTCTCGGAGAATCGATATGGGCAATATTAAAGTGAATTCCTTCATTCAAAGGTTTTTTTCCGATGGTTACAAGATAAAGGTTCTTTCCTCTGTTAATATAGTAGAATTTATCCCCTGCCTTTGTCTTTACTCCGCGGCTAAACGGCTTGTACCCCGCTTTTTCCGCTAAAGAGACGCTATAGGAAACACATTCTCTCTCTATCTTGGAATGATCCAAAAAGGTCTTATACCCCTCCGCAAAGTCCATCGCCTTTTCTATGTCCTCCGCATGATCCTTTGCAATATGCTTAGGCTTAAAAAATAATTTTTCTTCCAACTTTTGTCCTTCTGTCTTACTCACAGATTGCCCCTCCTTTAAATATCGCTAAATTTTTATCTATAAACAAAAATCGTGCACTCACGCACAGAGCCTAACTCTTCCTTGTGTTGAAAATGTGAAACGCATCCATTTTTTCCGAAAAGCGGCGAAGAAGCTCTTTCGGAAAACTTAGTTTTTTACTTAGGCTTTTATTTTACCGGGCCGAATCTTTCCAGTGGCCAATAGCAAATATACACCTTTGCCAGCATCTTTTCTCTCTTTACAAATTGATTGTTTCCCCAAAAACGCGCATCCGCAGAATTATTTCTATTATCTCCCATCATAAAATAACAATTCTCCGGCACGGTTACATCTATCTCGGGGAACTGATTTCCGTCTACAATCATCGGCTCCGGAAGATATTTTTCCTCTATTGCTTCTCCGTTTATATACACTGTTCCCACCGGAATTTTTCCGGTAGCGGATCGCACATTAATCTTCGTGATATAGTTCGCATCCACCTCGCCGGTTTTTTTAACCTCTACATGATCTCCGGGCATGCCGATAACCCGTTTTACATAGTAAATCGGCTGGTTCCGCTTATCTTCCCGCCCGCAAACAGGACAAACGCCCTCCTCTGTTTCTCTGTAAGTCTGCCCGTCATTCCTACATTTATAGCCGTAGAGGAAAATGGCAATATCGTTCCGTTTTACTTCACCAAAACGATACTTGAGACGAGAGCCAAAAACCCTGCTTCCCGCCATAATTGTATTTTCCATGGAGCCCGTAGGGATCGTAGAATTGGCAATGACAAAGTTATTCAGTAAAAACGCGGCAATCCCTGCTACAAGGAAGATTTTGATCCATTCAAAAAGCTCCCTTACAAAGCTTTGCGGTTTCTTTCTGCTTCCCCGCTTTCTTTCCTTTTCTTCCATAGTCCTTCCTCTCCAACGAGATATCGTGTGCACACAGTACTCGTTTTGAAACTTAAGTAAACCTTCCCCTATGCTATACTCAGATTTCTGCTTCTCCTGCTCTCTTTTCATAAAAGCAGTTTTTTACTTCTCCTGCCCTCTTTTCATAAAGGTAAGTTCTTACTCCTTCTGCTCTCCTTTCATAAAGGCATGTTCTTCCATCAGCTCCTTATGAAGTGCCTTGAGGCTCCAGTCTTTATTGTGCTCCGTTTCCATGCACTTTAGGTCAACTCTGAGTCCCAGCTTTCTCATATCCTGCAGAAACTGCCCCACTTCATTACTGCTGAAGCCGATAAATTTTAAAAGCTCCGCATCCTCGGGAAGCTCCCTAAGCTCTTCCGGGGGCGCCGAAAGAATCTTTACTTTGCGAAGCAATGCCAGCGTATGCACTCCCTTTACTTTATCGACATCTTTCTTATTAATATAGAGTATTTTTTTCTCCATTTTCCCCTCCTTTTCTTCTCCTTCTGCACTTTATACCGAAAATGTTTCCGGATAAATGCAAGAGCTGCCTCTTTATCCCAGAAAAATCTGCGCAATCAGGTTATTTTCCTTAAGGAAATAAGGAATCGTCCCCTCTATGGAAAAGCCGCTTAAAACCCAAAGGCTGAACTTCGTCTCCGGAAGAAAACTGAAGAAAATCAGTATGAGCCAGACAAAAAAAAGCCATTCTATTCCCCCGAGAAGAAGCCCGAGAACTCTGTTTCCAAAATGCAGAACCGGCAAGCGGAAAAGGTATTCCAAAACCTGCTGCACAATTTTGAGAAGCAGTCTAAAAATAATATAAAGCAAAATAAAAAAAAGAATTCCGTTAATGAAGCTGATGATTTGTTGGGCAAAATAATCCTGCCATTTTCCCATTGTTTCATATATTCCGCTAAAAACAGGCGGCCCATCCGGTTTGGGCTGAGAAGGCAGAAAATCCGTTATTCCTTTGGGAATTAAAACGATATTATTCTTAACCGGTAAAAAGAAAGACCAAATTTTCGAAAATATTCCTTTTAGAAACTCGTTTTCTACAACAGCCCTTATGGCAAAAGGATAGAGGAGCTTTGCCAATATAATAGACATAAACAGGGAAAGAACGGAAAAAATCTTTTTTATCACGCCCTTTCTATATCCGATTCCTGCAAAAATAATAAAGGAAAGGAGTAGGATAAGTCCTACCCCTATTTCACTGCTTATCATCATTTACCCCATAAAATGTTCTTCTCTTAAGATAAGTTTATCGTCCTTATCATACTTCGGACGGAATAAGGATCCGATTTTCTTTCCAAGACCGGGCTTTTCCGCCTGATCCGCAGTTTCTTCGATTAAATCTCTGGCACTTTCTTCATTTAAAACAATACCGTCTTCTTCCATAAGCTGAATACGCTCATAAAGAGCGGTAATTCCCTTATCCGTAATACTGCAGTCAATGCTCGACGCGTAATCAATCGCATAACGGGCAAAATCCTCTATATCCATGGACTTGGAAGATGGCTTTTTATCTCTCCATGTCTGTTCTTCCTTTTCCGGAAATGCCGAAGCTTCCTGCTGTTTCGTTACAGGCTCTGAAAGCTCTTCCTTTCGCGGTTGTTCCTTCTCCGCTTCTTCTTCAAGAACCTCTTTATACGGTCTTGCCGGGCGCTCAAAGATAGAAGGCTTATGAGGAACATACTCTTCTTCCGGCTCTTCCTCCTCGTCAAGGTACTCCTCATCCGGGGAAACCGCCTCATCTTCCTTTTCCTTGGACTTCTCTTCCCCCTCTTTTACCGCTGCATCAAGGTCAACATCCTCTAAGAGGTCATCCTCCTCGTCTCCTCCGGAGACAATATCAAAGTACTCCAAGAATTTAGGCCTGTCTTCCGCCAGGCGATCAAAATGATCGACTTCATCAATTAAAACAATAGAAGAGCTCTCCTTTACTTCTTTAATATACTGCTCAATTTCATCCAGTACGGAATATTTCAGCTTCCCGGCACTTTCTATAATCAAATCTCGCTCTTCGAGTTTATCCTTAAAAGAGGCAAAACCTTTCTCATTTAACTTATCGGCATTAATCTTTGCAACCTTAAAATCAACTCCGTATTTCTTATGAAAATACTTAATCTCCTCTACGGCAATATGAAAGGCTTTTTCCAAAGTTTCCGCTTCAATAATCATATTGTAGCGGGGAGCTTCATCGTCATCGGCACTATTCTCTATGGAAGAGCTTTCCTTCTTCCACTCCTGCTCCTGAGCATTCTTGTTTTCTTCTTCGGAAGCGTCCTCTTGTTCTACTTCTCCGGAAGTGTTTTCCTGTTCTACTTCTTTGGAAAAATTCTCATTTACTTCTTCTTTGGAAGTGTTCTCGTTGTTTTCCTCCGTTTCCGGATCTTCCTCATCGTAAAATTCGTCTTCTTCTCCGTCCGGAGACAAAGCTTCTGTCTCTACCGTGTCCTCTGTCTCTTCCGGCTTTTCGGAAATCGTGTTGTACTCCTTTTCCTCCTTTACGGGACGGTAGTGGAGCTTTAAATCCATCGCCTTATCCACATATTTTCCCATTCCGAAAAGAAGAATCATCTTATCGCAGATTCGAACGCAGTCATCCTCTCTTCCGGCTTCCCCGTATAACTTGGCAAGCTCATATAGCCACTGCTCTTCCAGCTCTGTTTCCGTATAATTTTCCAAAGGTCCTAAAAGCTGAGATGCCCTTGCCCCTTTTGCCTTTAAAATCATATATTGTAAAAGATATTTTCTGGGATCCTCAGGACTCACATCCAAAAATTCATGATAAAACTCTACAGCATCGTCAATAGATCCGGAGCTTAAGGATAACTCGGAAAGCTTATACAAAAAGCGCTTTCCTACCGGAGCTCTTTCAAAAGCAAGCAGTAAAATATCCTTTGCTTCCTCGTATTCTCCGTTTTTTTCATAAATTTCCGCAATAGAGGAAAGCAAATTCACACTGCGTACTCTATTCCAATCGATAGTGTCCGCAATTTGCATAGCCGTCTTATAATCTTCCTGGCCAATCAATTTTTTAATTTGCTCCGCCTTAATGCTAAACTCGTACTTATCCATATTTCCCCTTTATCCTTTTATAAGCTGACTCTACCGTCCAGTGCTCTAAGGAGTGTGATTTCATCTATATTCTCAATATCACCGCCAACCGGAACTCCCGAAGCAATACGACTCAATCGAATTCCCAGCGGTTTGCACAGTTTCACAATATAGCTTGCTGTAGTCTCCCCTTCTAAGGAAGAGTTGGTGGCAATAATTATTTCCTCCACTTCTTCCCCCTGCAAGCGCTGCATCAGCTCTTTTAAGCGAATGTCATCCGGTCCTATGCCGAGAAGCGGAGAAATCGCCCCATGAAGTACATGATACACTCCTTTGTACTTTCCTACTCTTTCATACGCTCCCATATCCCGCGGATTTTCCACAACCATAATCTGTTTGTGATCTCTTCCGCTATCGGAGCATACCGGACAGTACTCTTCATCTGTCAGCGTACAGCAAAGCTTACAATACCTTATGCTGTCCCTTGCTCTTTTTATACTGTCGGAAAGTGCATAAGCACTCTCCTTATCTCCGGTAATAATCTGATACGCCAGCCTCTGTGCCGACTTCTGCCCAATTCCGGGAAGACGCGAAAGCTCTTGCACCAGCTTATCCATGTCCTTGGAAAAATATTCCATTAAAATCCTAAGCCCATTCCACCGGTCAGCTTACCCATTTCCTGACTGGAGTCTTTTTCTATCTCTTGTAATGCCTGGTTCACCGCTAAAGCAATCATTTCCTCTAAGGTCTCTACATCCTCGGGATCCACGGCATCTTTATCCAATTTTACACTGAGAACTTTTTTCTCTCCATTGATAACAATCTGTACCGCACCGCCTCCGGCCTGTCCCGTATATTCCTTCTTCGCGAGCTCTTCCTGAGCTTCTTCCATCTTGCGCTGCATTTTCTGGTACTGCTTCATCAGATTGTTCATATTCATACCGGGCATACCGCCGGCAAAACCACCATGCTTAGCCATTTTTCCTCCCTAGAAAAATATTTTTTTATACCAAAATCTTAGCTATTTTATCATGAATTCGCTGAATAAATCTATTACATTTCTTATTTTTACCTTACGGCAAGTCCTTTTTATACGCTTTATCACCGGACTTGTCCTTTTTTCTACTTCAATTATCCGTAATTTCTATAGGCATGTCTACCTTTGCGAGCTCTTCATCCGACACATATTGGGTCCTTCGTTCTCTTTCTTCCGCATGTCCTATGTGAAAATGATATTTCTTATGCAGTTTTTCTTGTAAAATTTCCTCTATTTCTTTTTTATCCAATAATAGATTTCTTACGGTATCATCAACAGGAATAATCAGCATGGAATTTCTATCCTTTCCGGGATAAATTCTTGACTTTGTAAGAGCTCCTTTTAAAGGTTGATCAAAATAACTTAAAACCATGCCCCAATTCTTCTTTAATTCCTGATAATCCTCAAACTGCGCCTTCGGAAGCTTTTCTATTGTAGGCCTTAGCTCTTCCAGCTGGCCCTGATCAGTTTCTTTTCCTTCTATCTCTCCTACTATCTTAACTCCCTTTGCAATCTGTCTTTCCAACTCTCCTATTCTTTGTTGCAAAGCATCCGCAGTTCCTTCCGTCTCCGGGTAGGCAAGCTTAATAAGACAGCTCTCCAGAAGTACCCTTTTTTGATTCGCATACCTAAATTGCTGAAGTAAATCCGAAAGCATACGAATTCCCCTCAAGAGTTCCTCCATAGGCATTTCCGCGGCATCCTCCAGAAGAAGCTTTTTATTTTCCTCGGATAAATCCACCAAGCCCTGCAAATTCTCTACAGATTTGGCTATCATGATATTTCGGAAATAGCTTAAAAGATCGGAAACATACTGACTTAGCTCCTTCCCTTGCTCCAATACCGATGCGATGTTTTCCATAACTCCTTCGATATTTTTCGCGCGCAAAGCCCTAATTAAATCGGAAAAAACGGAAGTATCCACCGCAGCTAAAACCTTTAGCGCATCCTCATAAGAAATCTCTTCTTCAAAGTCATAGCTGGCACATTGATCCAAGAGACTAACCGCGTCTCGCATGGAACCGTCTCCCATTCTGGCGATATATTCTAAAGCATCATCGGAAATACGTATATTTTCTTCCCTGCAAATCATGCTGAGACGTTCTTTTATCGTTTTTACGGTGATTCTTTTAAAGTCATAGCGTTGGCAACGCGATAAAATCGTAATAGGCAGTGCATTCGGTTCCGTTGTCGCTAAAATAAAGATAACATACTCGGGCGGTTCCTCCAGCGTCTTTAAAAAAGCGTTACTGGCCTGCTCCGTAAACATATGAACCTCATCAATAATATACACCTTATACTTCATATCCACAGGCGGATACTCTATCTGCTCTCGAATCAATCGAACGTCATCAATATTACGATTACTGGCTGCATCCATTTCATAAACGTTAATACTGGTATTGGATAAAATGGCGCGACAATTTGCACAGGTATTGCAGGGGTTTCCATTAACAGGATTTATACAATTGACTGCTCTTGCAAGGATTTTCGCTAATGATGTTTTTCCGGTCCCTCTTGTACCGCAAAAAAGGTAGGCATGACC
The DNA here is from genome assembly GCA_963531555.1 of uncultured Oribacterium sp. Classification (GTDB taxonomy): domain Bacteria; phylum Bacillota; class Clostridia; order Lachnospirales; family Lachnospiraceae; genus Oribacterium. The sequence goes on along the minus strand of CAUSIX010000009.1, from coordinate 1,396 downwards.
TACCCTTCCGCTAATAACCTGATTCTTAAACGATCTTGTGATGGCATCCTGCCCCACAATGTCGTCGAAGTCTTTAGACCTCCATTTTCTGTATAATGCCGTGTATCCCAAAAGCAATCCTACTTTCCAATATTTATTCTCTAATGGCAGTCATTATTTTGTTATTTAGCAAAATTCCTACTCTTCATCTCCGAAGGAAATGCCAAGCATTCTTGCTTCTTTTATAATTCCGGAATCCGGCTCCACCATTTTTAACTTTCCTGCAATTTCAGAAAGAGGAACCGGAACAATTTCCGTATTTTTAAGAGCAAGCATATACCCGAATTTCTCTTTTTTAATGAGTCTCGCTGCCTCAGCCCCGATTCTTGTTGCAAAAACTCTATCATAAGGAACAGGGCGTCCGCCTCTTTGTGTATGGCCGGGAACAGTTACTCTGACCTCAGAACCGGTTCTTTCCTCTATCTCTTTAGCCAGCTTATATGCCACAGAAGGATGCATCTTTCTCTCTTCCGCAAGTTTCTTCTTTAATTCCTTCTTCGTCAGCTTCGCATCTTCCCTGGAAATCGCTCCCTCTGCAATAGCCACAATAGAAAAACGGGATCCGCCTGCATGACGCTCGGCAAGTTTCTTACACACAGCATCTACCGTATAAGGAATTTCAGGAAGTAATATAATATCGGCACCTCCTGCAAGTCCTGCATATAGGGTAAGAAGTCCTACCTTATGCCCCATGATTTCTACAATAAACACTCTTCCATGGCTGGCTGCTGTTGTATGAATGCAGTCAATGGCATTGGTCGCAACCTCCACGGCGGAATAAAATCCAAATGTCATATCCGTTCCATAGAGGTCGTTATCTATCGTTTTCGGGCAGGCGACGATGTTTAAGCCTTCCTCGCTGAGAAGATTTGCTGTTTTTAAGGATCCGTTTCCCCCAAGAACAACAAGACAATCCAAACGAAGCTTACGGTAAGTGTGCTTCATTGCTTCCACCTTATCCAGTCCGTTTGCATCCGGCTCATGAATCAATTTAAATGGCGTTCTGCTGGTGCCGAGAATCGTTCCCCCTTCCGTTAAGATACCGGAAAAGTCGGATTTCTCCATTTTCTTATACTCGTCATACATTAGGCCTCTGTATCCGTCTAAAAAGCCGAAAATCTCTATAGTATCAAATAAATTAAATAAAGACTTGCCAACGCCCCGCATTGTGGCATTTAAAGCCTGACAATCGCCGCCACTGGTTAAGATTCCAACACGCATAGATTCTCCTCTCCGACATGAATACTACTGTTTCATTGCAAAGACTGCGCTCTTTTACAGCTTCATTTTACAGAAAAACAATTTCCTCTATACAATAGAGTATTGCTGATTGGATTTCAAGTATATCAATAGAGTA